>JANPDZ010000830.1:0-7859 GCA_031431735.1 Acidobacteriota bacterium
CTCTCAACTTCTTCTGTTTCAAAGGCTTTCGCTCTTAACTCACCTTTCTCTGTCCACACGCCTTTCGCTCTCTTTTTCTAACCCCAAATATCTCTTTAGTTCCTTTTTCGAGCATTGCACCTCGCTCAGCGGACATAAATAATACTGTCCGCTACTTTGCAAATATGCACGGTTTTTCACCCCGCTCATTTTGCTGTTGCCCACAAAGAGCAACCCTTTTTCCCTATATTCTCCGCCACTTGCCGCTCCAACGGTTCATATAAAACATCATCCGCCGTGTTTCCTTCCACTATGATTGACAATAACGGCATCGCGATCGGATCAATCGCCGCCAACATTATCTTCAACTGCGGCAAATCTATCCGATGCTGCTTGCTATGTCCCATTTTGAACAATTCGTCCGGCTTTTGAAAACTTTGCGCAATGCTCGCATCCAATCGAATCGGTTCTGTGACATCCAATTGATGCACTGAAATCAATGATTTGTTCAAACTGTTTTCAAACTTATACCACACTTCATCATCACTCAAAACACTCAATAAATGCCCCAAACGGTCGTCTGTCAGATCAGTCCGACTCAAGTTAGGGCTTGATAATAGCTGTCGCAACGTCTCCTCTCGCCCGATAAACCATTCTTCGACAGGACTTAAGCGATGGTCATTGGATGACCATAACTCAAAAAACAAACCAAAATTTTCCCATAACTTTCACCTGTCCAATTTCCATGGGTCGAAAAATAGCTGTCAATGCAATCTGATACCCCGCTTTTCTCCAACACTGAAACAATCACCGGCAATTCATCTACTCGCTCTATTTTCATAAAACAAGTCTAATTCCGATCTCTTATTTTTTCACATCCCTTTTTAGCGAAACGTGAGTTTATACCTTACAAAAAACAGTTGAAAGTTGGGCTACTGCCCGACATTTCGTCAATCGTTGGGCAATAGCCCGACTCTCAACCGCCATTGATTGTTAGATCTGTTACCCAAAGAACATAAGCTAGTGGCTATTCAAATCGTTATAAGTTATTTTTTACATATTCCTTAGTAGTAGCTTAAGCGTGTGTCTTAGTGTGGACATTAGCACTTGAGAAAGGAGAAAAAGCCTCGGAAATCAAAGAGTTTTTGATAAGTTTAAGTGGGCGACAAATGAAATATGTTTTTACAGGGTTTTCTTATAAAAATTGAAAATGTCGAAATAAAGCGTAAATCTTTGTCGCAGAGCGACTTATTGAATTTAGCCGTGTCTTTTAAGGCACGGTCAAGTTGAAAAATTGCGCCTGTCGCGTCAGCGACAACTGAATTTATTGCTGATTTTCAATTGTCGCTGACGCGACAACAATTTCTTTTCTTAGCTTTCCGTGCCTTAAAAGACACGGCTAAATTCATTTTATCGCTACGCGATACCAAAGGAATTTTTTATAAGAAAACCCTGTATGTTTTTAGTTATACAACTTCCGCCTTGTTAGATGGGATTTGTCAATTACTTGCCATCATTGATGCTTTGGAACGCTATTCAATCGCTAAGCTACGAGAAATGGCAGACGAATTTCTTAAATTACTTGGTTCTAAATCAAACTTTAATGATTTCAAAGAACTTGTGTAGATACTAATGGGTAAGCCTTATATCCTGTTTCTGTTCGTTAGTTCCCACTTTTGCCGCTTGCTTTCTTCAGATTCTACCTCACGATTGACACCCTTGCATTTGGCTCACGATTCCCGCTAACTGGCTCGTTCGAGACTTTAACTCTATACAAATATGGTATGTGTGGCGTACACATAAAAAGCCGATGTTTTAAAAACATCGGCTAAAATATCAAATTATTCAATTTTTATTGGGTAATTGTAAATTTACTTGATTTTTCAAGCAATTGTCCGCTGACACGATCTTTGATTTTGATCTTTAGTTCGTAATCACCCAATGGCATCGCCGTTGTCGGAAGCAATCTGGCAAGTGTCAAACGCTGTCCCGAATCGCTCAAACCTTCCCAATTTTCCGGTTGATTTAATAGTTCTTTACCATCTTTGGTCAAAACATAATCAACGTCAACCGCCGGTCGAAGCGTTGTTTGGTCAATTCCGGCATTGTAAACCTGCATATAAATTCCAACTTCCTGTCCTTTTTTATAAGTGGCAGCAAGATTCGGAATTACTTTTGCGCTACCGATAACAAACATCCCGCCGATGTCGCGTTCATTTGTTGTCCGAAGTTTCGAAGCAAGAATCAATGTTGAAGTATCTAGTTTCTTTTCATCGTATTTCGGCACTGTAAATCCGATACTTTGGATTCCTTTATTTCCCGTGACGACATCTCGTACGACGACATCAACTTTATAAGTTCCCGGTCCTAAAGCAATCGCTTTTTGATAAACGGATTTTTTATCCTTTTGCTCGTTAAGTTCCTCGACAGTTGAGTTTGTTATTACTGAATCTTCAAAAATACCCGACCGTTTTCCTGAAACCGCCATTATTCGACCGAAGATATTCATCCTTGCCGTTTGTAATCCGCCTTCATCCTTAAACGAAAGTTCTTTGTTATCAGCTTGTATTGTGAAAGCCGTAATCACGCGGTCGTCAGATTGTCTGAAAAATGCGACATTTAATTGGAATGCGAGCGGATTATTGTCAATCACACCGGAATCACCACTTAATACTCCCTGCAAATCGCCGTATTTCACTTGCGGCGGACGCTGCAGTGCCGTTTGAATTTCAAGCCGTCGGAATGGAGTGTCTTGTTCACGTTGATAATTTGCACCGCCTTGATTTTGTCCCGTAATGCGATCAGCCTTCGTGCTTAATCCAAGTTGTTCCGCTGTCGTCAATCCGGCACCCGGCACCATTCTAAGAGCATCCTTTTCATTTGCGTCTCGGGCTAAACGATATTCACCGGTTCCGGTTGGGTCAACAAATTCGATTTCTAGTCCATCGCCAACATTATCTAGATGCCGATAAAACCACGTCTCAAAAGGATATGTCGTAGTTGAACCGCCGCCTTCGTAACTCGGGCGTTCGTAAGCCCCGCCCGAAGGGTGAGATTCAATCGAATCAGGTTTGCCCCAGGTTATGTAAATTCTGCCGCGATCTGTCATCCAGCCCGGAATTCCCGACGCAAAATGTTCGTTCGCGTAAGCAATGCGTTCGTAATACTCTTCACGAAATTCGTTTTCTTCTGTATCGGGATTCGGATCTCGACGACGCCAAAAACCTTCGATAAAGTTTTCGCGTTCCTCATCGGTTTTTAATTGATTGAATGCTTTTTTTTCTTCGTTTGTAATGATGTAAAAAACATCTTTTTTCACCCAATCTTTATAAACCTGTTTGACTTCCGTTTTTACATTTCTCGGTTTATCTTCAGGCGTTTGGTTCGGCGGTGTGTTTTCAGGCTTTTGGGCAAACCCTATCGAAACACTTGTTACCAACATTGTTGATGACAAAACCAGATTGCGAATAAATTTTTTCTTTGACATAACGGTACAACTCCTCTTGTTTGGCGCAGTAATTATTACTTTAGCACGAATTCAATTAATTTTTACTTTTTAGATTTTAGACAGTATTCTTCAATAATTCAAGATGCCGTCAGACCTTGTAATGGTTGCTTTCACTTAAATTTCCGGCTCTTTTTGTCTTTTTTTGCCAAAAAACCACGCGATCAATATTGAAAATATATACAGAACGGTCATCGGCAAGGCAAATAGCATCATATTCGGTATATCGCCTGTCGGCGAAATAACGGCTGCCAGAATTAAAATGATAACGACAGCAAACTTCCAGACTTTCAGTAAAAATCCAGCTGAAACGATCCCGATTCTTGCCAAAACATATGTGATAGCCGGCATTTGAAAGATTAACCCCATCGCCAGCATTATTAAGGTTATAAAATCAAAATAATCTGTTGCCTTTAGCATCACTGTGAAATCTTGTCCCAAACCTATCAGATATCTGACCGCCGGCGGAAACAAAATATAATATGCAAATGCCGCACCGACCACAAATGAAATCGTCGAAAGCCCAATGAATGGAGTTACATAGCGTCTTTCGTGTTTATACAGTGCTGGTGAAATAAATCCCCAAATCTGCCATAAAAGAAATGGTACAGACAAAGCAATTGCCGCATAGAGCGAAACTGTCACATAGAGCGTGAATGGTTCGACCGCGGTTGTCACTATTAACTGTTCATCTGAATTTGCTGTGGTTGTTGCGCCGTTCACCAAATCCGCTACCTTGACACCTTTCGGAACTACAAAATCACCCACTACAAGCTCTTCGTCAGTCAACACACAAAGTTTTTCTTCGGTGCATTTGTCCACTTTTGCCCGGACTGAGGTTCCCACCGGAATTACGACTGCGCCAAGGTTTGTTTTTTCAACAAATACGAACCTTATTGATCTTCCGGCATCGCTTTCTTTCAAAGTAGCAAATGTTTTTCCGCTTTCAATTCGCTTTTGCTTTGCCATTGCCAGTTCTCTTTGCACGGGAACTGCCAGAAAGTTATAAATTTTATCTGAAAAATTCCAACAGAACATAAATGCTAAACCAACAAATAACACGATCCGCACCAGCCGGCGGCGTAATTCGTCCAAATGTTCCAAAAAAGACATTTGCGCTTCTAAAGGTTCTTCTGCATTTGTTCTGTTGAATTCCATTTTTGAATACTAGTTTTCGGCTTTTTATAGCCAATCTTGCTTCGCGCTTGAAACTTTTACAACTTCCTTTTCCGGATTGTTCTCCGATTCTTGGAGCTTAAAATTTTTCTCGAAATCTTCTTGATTAATTTCTCTTATTTCCGGCACAGCAATTTGATTTGGTTTCGTCTCTTCTATTTTTGCTATTGAATTATCTATCGGTGAAATTGATTTTTTTTGGCTGTCTTCTTTGACCTCATCAAAATCGACCTCTTTTTGCCAAGTGTCTTTAAATTCACCCGTTACTTTGCGAAATTCAGTCATCGCTTTTCCAATCGTTCGTGCCAATTGCGGCAATTTTCGCGGACCGAAAACAATCAGCGCGATCATGCCAATGAAAAACAGTTCCTGCCAACCGAGCGATTCACCTATTAACAAAAACAACTTTTTTTACCTCTCAAATTTTTGCGCGAATTAATTTTTTTCTGCATTTCACTTTTAAAAAATTGACCATAGCTAGCTTACTTTAATTAATTTTTCTTTGAACGTCTCAACTCTGCCAATTATCGTTGCTGACTCAAGTTCACTTATCAATCGTTCCGCTTTTGTTTCCTCTAAACTTATCAGCAATCCTCCGGCAGTTTGCGGATCAAAAAGTGCGCTTCGCATTTCGCGTGAAACGTTTTCTTCGATTCTAACAGTTTCGCCCACATAAATTCGATTATTTCTATCGCCGCGTGTTAACATCTTAAGTTCAATTAATTCTATGACTTCCGGCAAAAGTGGAACTTTCTTCGATTCAATTTTGAATGTCACTTTACTTGCTTTTGCCATTTCAAATGCGTGACCTAATAGTCCGAAACCTGTTATATCCGTGCAAGCATTCGCGCCAATTTCCTGCATTATTTTAGACGCTTCGCGCGCCGAGCTTGTCATTGTTTTTAAGGCAGCATTTTTTGCTTTTTCGCTCGCTTTATCAAATTTAATTCCTGTGTTGATGATTCCCGTTCCGATAGGTTTTGTTAATACCAGAACGTCGCCGGCTTTTGCTTCCGAATTTTTGATAACCTTGTTTGGGTCAATGATTCCCGTTACTGCATATCCGAATTTCATTTCCTGATCATCAACCGAATGCCCGCCCAAAATCACGACATTTTCAGCATTCATCGCTTTTTGTCCGCCGAGCAAAATCTGTCCCAAAACATCCCAATCACCTTTTTGCGGATAACATACAATCGAAAGTGCTGAAATTGGCGTTCCGCCCATCGCATACACATCATTCAGCGCATTTATGGCGGCAATTTGTCCGTAAACTTCCGGTTCATCGGCAACTGGCGTAAAAAAATCAACCGTTTGAACCAAGGCCATCCTGTTATTGAGGCGAAAAACTCCCGCATCGTCAGAGTTTTCAAATCCGACAATCACATTTTCACTATTTTGTTTCGGAAGTTTGCTCAAAACTTGAGCAAGGTCGCGCGGAGCAAGTTTAGCCACTCAACCCGCGCACGAAACCATTTCCGTTAAACGTTTTTTCTCCATAAAAATAGCCCAAAGCATATTGTCCTTAGTCCAAAGTTAGATTGCAACCTTGAACCTTGAACATATTTTGGACTTAACCTAAGCCTTTAAAATTGCATTGTAAATTCTATCTAAATCGATCTCGCCGTAATACTCGATTTCAATTTTCCCGCCCGTTCCCTTTCCGTCCGGAATTATATGTACATTCGTACTCAAAAATCTTCTTAATTTTGTTTCAGCGGATTTAATATTTGCATCAACTTCTGGCTTAACTTGTTTATTTACAACATTTTGTGACTCACCGCGAGTTAATCTTTTAACAGTTTTTTCGGCTTCCCTGACCGAAAGCGACATTTCTATAATTGTTTTTGCGACTCGTTTTTGCGATTCAACATCATCTATCATTAACAAAGCTCTTCCGTGTCCGGCTGATATTTTTTCTTCTTCAATTAATTTTTGAATTTCTTCGGGAAGTTTTAATAATCGTAAAGATGTTGTTATAACTGTCCGATTTTTGCCGACTCTTTCAGCTACCATTTCTTGTGTCAGACCAACCGCAATTATAAGATTTTTATAAGCTTTGGCTTCTTCAATTGAGTTAAGTTCCTGTCTTTGAATATTTTCAACAAGTGCCAATTCAAGCAGTTTATCATCCGCGACATCTTTAACTACGGCTTGTATTTTCTGTAGTCCTGCTCTTTGTGCCGCCCGCCAACGCCGTTCACCTGCAACTATCTGATAACGAGAGTCTTTTCGCCGCACAACTATCGGCTGAACAATTCCATTTGCGCGAATTGATTGCGTTAATTCATTAAGATTTTCTTCTGTAAATCTAGTGCGAGGCTGTTCTGAATTTGGCTCAATTAAATCTAAATCAAGTTCCAATAGCTCTTCGCTATTTGTTTTTTCTGTTTCTTCCCCTAACAGGGCACTTAAACCTCTTCCCAATACTTGTCTAGCCATGACTTAAAATCTCCTTCGCCAATTGAATATAACTTTCCGCGCCGCGTGAGCGAATATCATAAAGAATTATCGGTTTGCCGTAACTTGGAGCTTCCGCTAATCTGACATTCCGTGGAATAACTGTTTTTAATACTTGTGTGCCATAAAAATCCCTTAAATCCTTGGCGACTGCGGCTGATAGATTTGTTCTTTCGTCATACATAGTTAATAGTAATCCTTCAATCGTTAATTGTGGATTTAAACCTCGTCTGAGTCTTGCTAATGTATCAAATAATTCGGTAACGCCTTCGAGCGCAAAATATTCGCATTGGATCGGCACGAGCAAAGAATCCGCAGCGGTCAGTCCATTTAAGGTTAAAAGCCCTAGCGATGGCGGACAATCTACGATTATATAGTCGTAATTATCTTTTATTTTTGTCAATAGACCTTTTAACTTATATTCTCGACCTTCCGCATCAACCAATTCCACTTCTGCCCCGGCCAAATGTTTATCTGCCGGTAACACACTTAATAATGGCAATTCAGTTGGCAATATTACGTTTTCAATTGGTTCATTTAACAAAAGTACGTTGTAAAGCGTTTTTCTCGATAATTGGCGCGGAATTCCCGAACCTGAAGAGGCATTTCCCTGTGGATCAGCATCTACAAGCAAAACTTTTTTTTCCTCGACGGCTAACCCGGCTGCCAGATTTATAGCAGTAGTTGTTTTTCCGACACCGCCTTTTTGATTGGCTATCGCTATTATTTTTCCCATTTT
>JANPDZ010000831.1:0-1764 GCA_031431735.1 Acidobacteriota bacterium
GACAATTTTTTACGCCTGTGCCGATTGCTCAATTTATCATCAAAAGCATTCCGATTGACAAACTCATTCACGAAAAACTGACAACCGGTGAAACAAATAATCTACTCCCGACAGTTATTGATTACGCGGCGGGAAGCGGACATTTTATCACCGAAAGTATGCACGAAATTCAACGGATTATTGATAAAACCAATCCGAATGAGTTTATCGAGGCAACGGCGAAAAAAATAAAAACTTGGAAAGAAGACCATTTTGATTGGGCTTTACAATACGTTTACGGCATCGAAAAAGATTATCGCCTTGTCAAAGTCGGCAAAGTCGGTTGTTATTTGCACGGCGACGGTTTGGCGAAAATCGTTCACAGCGACGGACTCGGAAATTTTGCCAAAAACGAAGATTTCAAAGACCTTTTGAAGAAAACCGATAGGGATTTTCCACAAGAAAACAAACAGTTCGACATCTGCGTTTCCAATCCACCGTATTCGGTTTCGGCTTTCAAAAACAATGCCCGCCGATATTACACCGAAGAAGATTTTGAGATTTACGACAAACTGACTGACCAAAGTAGCGAAATCGAATGTTTGTTTATCGAACGCACCAAACAACTGCTCAAAGACGGCGGAATTGCGGGCATTATTTTGCCGAGCAGTATTTTGAGCAACACGGGAATTTACACCAAGGCGCGTGAAATAATTTTGCAGTATTTTGACATCTTGGCGATTGCCGAACTCGGCAGCAATACGTTTATGGCGACGGGAACGAACACCGTGACGCTCTTTCTGCGCCGCCGAAATAATTACGATTCGGTCAACATCAAAGCGTCAGTTGCAAAAGCCGTTGCTGATGCCAAAGATGTAACGATTAACGTCATCGAAAAACCTTTCGGCAAATATGTCGCTCACGTTTGGGAAGGAATTTCGTTTGACGATTACGCGACTTTGCTCAAAAAACAGCCGAATGAGGCAATCAAAAACCACGAAATTTATCAAGAATACCAAAAGAAAATCAACGCCAAAGACGAAACGGAAAAGTGGCAAAAAATAATCGAAATTGAAACCGAAAAGCTGTTTTATTTCATCCTTGTCTATAAACAAAAAATCGTTTTGGTCAAAAGCGGCGAAAAGCAAGAAGAAAAACAATTCTTGGGCTACGAATTCAGCAACCGACGCGGAAGCGAAGGCATTCACCCGATTCAACGCGGCAAAGCGATTGACGAATGCACACAGCTTTTTGATGCCGATGTTTTCGACAATCCCGAAAAAGCCTCAACTTATATTTATCACGCTTTCAACGGCGATTTTGAAACGCCGATCAACGAAAAACTATCGCAACATATTTCTCGCCAAAATTTGGTTGATATGTTCACCTTTGACCGCGTTGATTTTGAGAAAAATATCTCGCTGGCGGTAAAAAAAAAAGTAAAAATTGAAACTAAGTGGAAGTCGGAAAAGTTGGAAAATATTGCATCTCTTCTAAAACGGGGAAAATCAGCTAAATATGGAAATTCCAATATTCAAATAATTAAATCAGGTCAAGCAAGAGGATATAAAGACTTTGATTTTTCGGAAAAGCATTTTGTAGATAAAACATTTATGCTTGACGAAAGACAATTACAAAAAGGCGATATTTTAATAAATTCTTCGGGAGTTGGAACAGCAGGAAGAGTTACGCTTTTTGAATTAGAAGGTGATTTTGTCGTTGACAGCCACATTACGATTCTAAGACCGAACCAAGACTTGGTTTTTCCAACCTTTGTGCTTTATT
>JANPDZ010000832.1:0-1829 GCA_031431735.1 Acidobacteriota bacterium
CCGCGCCATAAATAGCGCGGCTAAGTGCCGCGCTCGCGCGGAAAGCCGCTCAAAGCGGCTGGAGTCAACCTAAATAACGTGTCTTCCACTAAAATACCAGTAGAACCAAAAATAAAAGGGAAAATTTACAAAAAAACGAAAAAAGTTATATCATTACTGACAATTTCCAAATCTAAGAATTTGTCCTGATGAATGAATGTCCGAAATGCAACGCCGTTTTGTCGGAAACCGAGCGCGAATGCCGCGTTTGCGGTTGGGCTGATTTTACCTCTGCCGGAGAAACTCAGAAATTTAACGAGCAAACAATGGACACGGAACACTGGCAAAAAATCAAGAGTTTATTTGAGGCGGTGCAGGAACTCGAACCGAAGAAACGCAAAAAGTTTCTCGATAAGGCTTGCGGCAATGAGTTGGAACTGCGCCGCGAAGTCGAAAGATTGATTGATTCGTTTGAAAGTTCGGAAAGTTTTATGGAAAGTCCGGCGGCGGCGGAAGTGGCGAGTATGTTTGAAGACAAAAAGACTCTCGCGGCAAATCAAACGACGGGCGATTTGAACAACGGGAAATTTGTCGCGGGAACTGTTTTGGCGAATCGTTATCGGATACTCGGCTTGCTCGGCAAAGGCGGAATGGGCGAGGTTTATAAAGCTGAAGACATCAAACTTTCGCAAACCGTCGCACTCAAAGTTTTGCCCGATAAATTAGAAAAAGATAAAGCCGCGCTCAAAAGATTTCACGCCGAAGTGCGAAACGCTCGCCAAGTTTCGCATCCGAACGTCTGCCGCGTTTTCGACATCGGCGAAATTGACGGACGACATTTTCTTTCGATGGAATTTATTGACGGCGATGATTTGTCGTCGCTACTCAGAAGAATCGGGCGTTTGCCGTCGGACAAAGCGATTGAGATTTCGCGTCAACTTTGTTTCGGACTCGCGGCGATTCACGAAGCGGGAATTTTGCATCGTGATTTGAAACCCGCGAATATCATCATTGACAGCAAAGGCAAGGCGCGGATTACAGATTTCGGCATTGCCGGAATCGAAACGGAATTAACCGGCGGCGAGATTCGCATCGGCACTCCGGCGTATATGTCGCCCGAACAAATCACGGGCAAAGAAGTTTCCCAAAAGAGTGATATTTACGCGCTTGGACTTGTTTTGTATGAGATTTTCACGGGCAAACAGACTTTTCGAGCCGATTCGATTGAAGACCTTTTGCAAAAACAGCAGACGACCGCGCCGACCAATCCTTCGGAATTTTTGAAAGAAATAAATCCGCTCGTTGAACGGGCGATTTTGCAATGTCTGGAAAAAGACGCGGAAGAACGCCCGAAAAGCGCGATGCAGGTGGCGATGATGCTGCCGGGCGGAAATCCGCTCGAAGCTGCAATCGCGGCGGGCGAAACGCCTTCGCCCGAAATGGTTGCCGCCGCGCCGAAAAAAGGCGCGTTGAAACCCGTTATCGCCGTGGCTTGTTTGGCGGCAGTCGTGTTGCAGTTTGCCTTCATCGCTTTATTTTCAGGCAGAGTCAGACATCACGAATGGCTTCCGCTCGAAAAATCGCCCGAAGCCTTAGCGGAACGCGCCGATTCGATTATCAAAAAACTCGGCTATACAAATGCGCCCGTTGACACTGATTACGGTTTCGACGGCGATTTTTTCAGTTACGCCCGCGCCGAACAATCGCCCGAGCATTGGGAGAGAATCCGTAGCGGTCAGCCCGCTTTGATTTATTTTTGGCATCGCACCAGCCCGCGCTATCTCGAACCCGAAAGATGGGATTATTCGACCGTTTGGCTCGATGATCCGCCGAATGATGTCGCGGGAATG
>JANPDZ010000833.1:0-2447 GCA_031431735.1 Acidobacteriota bacterium
CTTCGGAAAATGTGGCTTGGGAAACCAAGTGAGGTAAGCTAAGCTGTGGGTCGCACGTTCAAGTCGTGCCGGGGGTATTTCAATTTTGGATTTTGGATTGCGGATTGCGGATTGTAAAATGGATTTTACTTTAGATTGAAATCCGAAATCGGCAATCTAAAATCCAAAATCGTCTTATGGCGGCTATAGTTCAGGGGTTAGAACGTCGGTTTGTGGTACCGAATGTCGTGGGTTCAATTCCCACTAGCCGCCCCATTTATTTCTTTTCTGTATTTCCCGCAAATTTAATTTGTCATTGCCCGTCCTAAAAAACTATAATCTTGATGTAAATTTGTATTTTTCGTTCAAAAAGCCGCACTGTCTATTTAAGATCAGGCGTTTACAAAATTCGTTATGAAACCCTTTAAGACAATTTTCATTTTCGTCATTTTGCTTGCAGCCGCTAATCTTGCTTTTGGTCAAAAGTTTGAAAAGGCGTATGCCGACGGCGAGGTTTTGGTGAAGTTTAAAAGCGGAACAGATTCGTCGCTGATCGCGCAAATGAATGAGTTTGTCGGAGCCAGTCTGTTAGAAACGCTCGGCGATCTGAATTGGATCCGCGTCAAACTGCCGGACGGAATGCCGGTTGAAAAGGCGATCGAAGAATACAAAAAGTTTGGCGAGATCGAAGTCGTGCAGCCGAATTTCTATTATCATTTGCTCGCGACGCCGAACGATCCGCAATATACGAATACCGGAATGTATGGTCTCGGGAAAATTTCCGCGCCGGCGGCTTGGGATCTGACAACGGGCAGTTCGACGGTCGTCGTTGCCGATATTGACACCGGTTTGCGCTATACGCACGAAGACATTGCTGCCAATGCCTGGACAAATGCGGGCGAGATCAACGGGAATAATATTGACGACGATGGTAACGGTTTTATTGACGATTATTACGGCTTCGATTTTCGCTACAACGATCCCGATCCGCTTGATGAACACGGACACGGAACGCATACTGCCGGGACGATCGGCGCGGTCGGCAACAACGGTGTCGGTGTGACGGGTGTTAATTGGAACGTCAAATTGATGGCGATCAAGATTTACAGTGCAAGCGGTACGGATTCAACCTCGGCGATGCTCGTCAATGCTTATAATTACGTCCGTTTAATGAAAAATCGCGGCGTTAATATTCGCGTCACTAACAATTCTTACGCCGATTGCCCCGAAGCCTGCGGTTATGACCAGGCGACGCGCGATGCGCTCGACGCGCTCGGCGAGGCGGGAGTTTTAAATGTTTTCGCGGCAGGAAATAACGGTCGAAACATTGATACTCAACCGCTCTATCCGGCAAGTTACGATTTGCCTTCAATTTTATCGGTCGCATCTTCGACTTCGACCGATGCGCGTTCAAGTTTTTCAAACCTCGGCGTGGTCAGTGTTGACCTTGCCGCACCGGGTTCAGGTATTTACAGCACGACCAACAGTTCCAATTCTAGTTACGGGCCATCGAGCGGAACTTCGATGGCGACTCCGCACGTTGCCGGGGCGGCGGCACTTCTTTCGTCATTTAATCCGAATCTTTCCGCCGCTTCGCTCAAAGCAACGCTGATGAATACAGTTGACGTTTTGGCGGCGTGGAACGGAATTGTCAAAACGGGCGGCAGATTAAATGTCCAGAGAGCTTTGCAAAATCAAACGGTCTGCAGTTTCAATCTTTCGCAATCGTCGCAAACTGTTAGGTTAAAAGGCGGATATTTCAGTGTCAACATTTCTGCCGCGCAAAATTGCGATTATTCGGCAAAGAGCAATGCGAGTTGGATCTCAGTTTCAAGTCCGAATATTTTGAGCGGAAACGGAACCGTAACGTTTCGCGTCGCGACAAGTCCGAAGATTTCGCGGACCGGAACACTAACGATTGGCGGTCAAACTTTGACCATTACGCAATCAAGAAATTAATTTTTTAATAAAATTTTGGAGGTTTTCCAACTTTATTTAGTTTGAGAGCGTCTAAAAACGCAGAACAAGACGCAAAGGGAAAAGTAAAAACACGTTTCTGACCGAGAATTCCTGCCAAATATCTTGCATTTAGTTTGTCTAAAGTAGTATATTTGTAATTCCTATAGTCTTTGGCGTGACTTTTGCCAAAACCTTTGCAAAAATTTCAGTTTAGTTTTAAGGATAATAAAAGATGAAAAGTATTTTGACCAAAAGCGGCAAATTTAGTGTGTTTTTTGCCCTCGTAGTTTTTCTCGCGGCGTCCGTGTCAGGACAAATCAAATTGCGCCGTGCGCTTGATTTTGATAATGACGGCAAAGCTGATTTTTCGGTTTTTCGTCCGGGCAATAATGTTTGGTCTATCTGGTTTATTTGGTTTGTTTAGTTTGTTTGGTTTTTCTGGTTTATTTGGTTGAACGAAATGTACCAGATCAACAAAATGAACCAAAGAAACCAGATGAACCAAATCA
>JANPDZ010000834.1:0-4897 GCA_031431735.1 Acidobacteriota bacterium
CGTTGTTTTTCCGGCAAACTCCGATAATAACTCAGTTGCTTTTCTATAAAATCGCTTTCATAATGTTCTTTCTGTTTTCGCATTTCTGTTTGGATGCCAAAAGATCCCAAATGGATGACCTTATTTAATTTCTTTTACTAAACATTGCTCTACTTAATAAAAGTAAAAAGGCAAAAGTGCCGGAATTGATTTCCTGACTTTTACCTTTTACCTTTTACCTTTTACCTTTTACCTTTTACCTTTCTACTCTTCCCAATTGTCCACGCCTTCGCGTTCGACGTGGTAGCCGGCGGTTTGCAGATGACTGATGACATCCTGTTGGTGCTCGATGTCGCGGATTTCTAATAATACCTCGATTCCGACAAACCCGAGCGGTGCAAGCCACATCGCGCGGCGATGATAAACCTCGATCACATTCGCACCGGTTTCAGCAATCTTCTGCGTGAGTGTTGCCAGCATTCCCGGACGGTCGGACACCAAAACTTTGAGCATCACATAGCGTCCTTGACGAACGAGGACTTGTTCTAAAACTCTCGTCAAAAGATTAGCATCAATATTGCCGCCGCAGAGCACCGTGCAAACCGTATCGTCGGGTTTTACCTTGATCTTTTTCGCGAGCAGTGCGGCGATGCCCGCCGCGCCCGCGCCTTCGACAACAAGCCGATTATTCTGAACACAATGAAAAATACCGCGGGCGATCTCTTCTTCCGTAACAGTCACGACATCGTCAACATACTGTTCGATGATCGGCAGATTTTTTTCGCCCGGACGTTTGACCGCGATGCCGTCGGCAATCGTCGGCTGATAATGAACGGGTTCGAGCGGTTTTCCCCCTTTCAGCGACGGCACGATCGAAGAACAATTGGCGGCTTGGACACCAACGACACGGATATTCGGCAAAAGATTTTTGACGGCGATCGCAATGCCCGAAATTATTCCGCCGCCGCCGATGGGCACGACGACGAGCGTCGTTTCCGGCAGATTATCGGCAATCTCCCAGCCGATCGTGCCTTGTCCGGCGATAATGTAGTCATCGTCAAAGGCGTGAACATAAACATAACCTTTTTCTTCGCCGAGTTTGCGCGAATAAGCGACGGCTTCGTCAAAAGTCGTGCCGTGCAATATCACGTCCGCGCCCTGCGCTTTGGTCGCAATAACTTTTGTGAGCGGTGCAAATTCGGGCAGCACGATGGTCGCTTTGATATTAAGCAGGCGCGCCGCGAGCCCGACACCTTGCGCGTGATTTCCCGCCGAAGCCGTCACCACGCCGCGTTTTTTCTCTTCCGTGGAGAGCCGCGAGATCTTGTTATACGCGCCGCGCATCTTGAACGAACCGGCGCGCTGAAGGCATTCGGCTTTTAAGAATGCCTTGGCGCCGATCTCGGTTGATAATTTTTCGTCCGAAAGAATCGGTGTCGGAATAATGATGCCTTGCAGTAATTTACGCGCTTCCTGGATGTCTGTTAGTTTGACAGTCATATTATTTTAGGCGGTTCTTAATACAGATTCTTTAACGGCAACAGGCAAATTAACGGCAACAAACCACTCCGCCGGATAAATATAATCTTCACCGCTTTCATCTATAATCCGCATCTCACCATCTGCTTCTATTTCTGAATCTGTAACGACTTGATAGATTTTATTTATTTCAAGCGATGCGGGATAATCTTCGTTTTTGATGCAAACTACAAATCTCAAATTTTCTTCATTCATCTTGTTAATCTAAATATCTTTTGCGTTTAATTTCGCGCTTGCCTATTCCATGGGCTTCATACCAATGTAGTTCGGCAAGTCTGATTCTACCGTTCAACAATCTGATTGTTGCTTCGCCTTTTAACTTTCGCCATCTGCCTTTGCCATACATTCGTCTCAATCTCCGAACATCCCGAATACTATTCTCGATAGCAATTGTTTCTATGTTCGTAATCAGACTGATAATTTCAAAATTCATTTGGAAAAAAGTAATAAGCCAATAGTTGCCGCTATTATACGACTAATTTGAAGTTTAGTGAAAAAGGTTGGGTTAAAGATTGCGTTAAAAAACTAAAACGGAGCGCGAAAGAGGCTTTGGTATGTATTAAAGAAGACAACTGCGGATATTATGTAGATTAAAGAATTGCTAACTGGCTCTCTTTCGCGCTCCGTTCTAGTTTCCAAATATCTGTATTACACTATGTCTGACATTTATTCCCGCTTTTTTTTGCGTAAATTTGTCAAATTTTTTACTTTATTAAAGCGAAAATTTTTTCGCTCTCACTTAATAACGCGAAAATTCTTACGAAAAAGTATCATTGTTAGTTCATTTTTCGTAAAAAAATATAAAATAGGTTATATTTATTGCTAATAAAGTTCGGAAATCAATTGGAGGAAAATATGGAACCATTCGTTTTTATAGTTGCTTTTTTTGCTTTTATCGCGATTGCATTACTGGTTGGCGCGGCAAAAACAATTAAGATCGTCCCGCAGTCATCGGTCTTGCTGATCGAAAGATTCGGTAAATTTAATCGTGTTGCGGCAACCGGTTTGAATATTATCGTGCCGTTTCTTGATTCGCCGCGTGCCGTTTATTGGTCAAATGCGCGTCCCGGAACAACTTCGATTGATTTGCGCGAACAGTTTATAGACCTGCCTGCACAAACCGTGATCACCCGCGATAACGTCATGATCAATGTTGATTCGGTCATTTATTGGCAGATCACCGACCCGATCAAAGCGACCTACGAGGTCAATGATCTGGTCGGCAGTATCGTCCAATTGACCTTTACGGGAATGCGTTCGGTAATCGGAAAACTGGATCTGGATCATACGCTTTCGTCACGCGACCAGGTCAACAGCGAATTGCGTATGATTTTGGACGAAGCAACCGATAAATGGGGCGTTAAAGTGACGCGCATTGACGTAAAAAACATCACGCCGCCGGAAGATGTGCGGATCACGATGGAAAAACAGATGACCGCCGAACGCAACAAACGTGCTTTGATCTTACAGGCAGAAGGCGAAAAACAAGCGAATATGACGCGTGCCGAAGGCGAAAAACAAGCCGCGATCACACGCTCGGAAGGCGAAAAAGAATCGGCGATTCTGCAAGCAGACGGCGCGGCACAAGCCCGTTTTCGTCAGGCGCAGGCAGAAGCACAAGCGATTGCCCAAATCGCCCAGGCGATCGGCGACCCGCAGCAAACGGCGCAATATCTGATTACGGCGCGTTATATCGAATCTTTGCGCGATATGACCAAAACCAATAATTCAAAGGTTATTTTTATGCCGATGGAAACCTCCGCAATGCTTTCGAGTATTGGGGCGATCAAAGAGGTTTTTGCGGAAACAGGCGAAGTCAGAGAGAAAAAGGAACAACTTCCGAAAGTGCCGCGTTCACCGCGTGAATTAGGAGAATAATTCTATGGAAATTTAGAACTGAATAGGTCTTTGGACTTTGGTTTTTGGGTCAGATGAAGTTTTTCTGTTTTCTCCCAGCCGACACGCACTCGCGGAAAAGCGCAGCGCAAAGTTTCGATGTAATCCGAAACTTTGCGCCGTGCTTCATCTGGAATATCAATTGCCACGAAAATTCTTTTCATTTGATGTTAGACAAGAAAGTTCCAACATCCGCCATCTTTCGTCAAACATCTGTTTTCTGTTAAACTTTTTCAGCAATGAAATTTGTCAAAATCTTACTTATTCTTTTTATTATATCAGTTGCCGCGCTCGGCGGCGTATCATATTGGCTTTATAATTCGCTCAACAAGCCGCATCAACACGACAAGGCAAATCAATTTATTATCATTCCGAAAGGCTCAACACCGACCGAAATAATAGATAAACTTTCAGCCGAAGGCGTAATTACAAGCTCGATGCCGACGCTGATCTATTTGCGGACATTTGGCGATGCAAGCAAATTAAAAGCCGGCGAATATCAATTCGATTCACCGATCACGCCGCTTCAAGTCATCAAAGAACTCGAAAAAGGCGAGGAACGCACAATAAAAGTGACGATTCCCGAAGGTTTTACGCGTTTTGACATCGCAAAAAGGCTCGCCGACAAATTTCCGACCAATCCGCCATCGGACGAAAAAGCGGTTTTGTCTTTGATGGACGATACGAGCCTAATAAAAGATATTTCGCCGACCGCCAAAAATCTTGAAGGCTATATGTATCCGAGCACTTACAGTTTTCCGATCGGCACCAAGCCGCAGGATGTCATCAAACGAATGGTCGAGCAATTCAAAAAGATCTGGAAACCCGAATGGAGCGACAAAGCCAAAACTTTGGGCAGAACGCCGCAGGAAATCGTCACGATCGCCAGCCTTATCGAAACCGAATCGAAATTTGACGAAGAACGCGGCGTTGTGGCGTCCGTTATTTACAACCGTCTGAATAAAAACATTGCGCTCGGCATTGACCAAACGGCCGTTTACATCGCCAAAATGGAAAATCGTTGGGACGGCACGATCAACAAAAGCGATTTGGAATCAAATTCGCCCTATAACACTCGAAAATTTACCGGCATTCCGCCCGGACCAATTTCGTCTGTGTCCGAAAGTGCCATCGAAGCAGCTCTCAATCCGAAGCAAACCGATTACATTTTTTATGTCTTAAATGTCGAAAAAACCGACGGTTCACACAATTTTTATAACAATGCAAAGGATTTTGAACAAGGTAAACGGCTTTATCAAATCCAGCTTGAACAACAACGAGCAAAGAAACGAGAGCAGGAAGCAAATAATTGATTTAAGTCAACTGACAAAATGGTTTTGTCTAGGGTGCAATTCCCATTTGTCCCCCTCTAGTATATTCATTAACTTACTCATATTGCAGAGTTTACTGTTTTACTCAAGATTCTAAATTGAGCCAAAACCTCACTATTTTTTGTAATTCATCAAAACTCCTTTTTTATGAT
>JANPDZ010000835.1:0-2318 GCA_031431735.1 Acidobacteriota bacterium
TTTTCAGCAGTTGCCTAAATCTTGACAGCAGGGCTTTCTCATAAAAATAAATTGCCTCCAACTTCAGTTGGAGGTTAGGTGAATCAAAAGCGCCGGCTTTAGCCGAATTTCTGATAAAAATAAAATCCTGTTTGCTTTAGCACAAATTGTGCTAAAGCAAACAGGATGATTGATAAATTTTCCTTTTCGGCTCAAGCCGCGCTTCAGATTTCAAGCTCACCTCCAACTAAAGTTGGAGGCAATTTATAAAAACCACAAGGTTTTGACGGAAAAAATTTTATGAGAAAGCCCTGATCTTGACAGAACAGAAATGTTCGACTGTTATTGGAGATTGATTAATTATCTTTCTACGCTCTACTTCAAAACACTAAAATAATAAGATTCTATTTCTTGATTGTCATTCGGATTTATGAGCGAAATTTCGTAATCAGCGCGTTGTAGAATTTGTGCCGGAATGTTGAGTGAAATTGTTTTTTTGTTTTTTTTCTGCACGGAACCCGTCCACACTTCGCGATCATCGTCTATTGCGCGAATTACGACGCGGTAATTTTGTGTTTCCGCTTTGGATTTTAACGATAGTTTCAGTAGCTTAATCTCGGGCGTGAGTTTGATTTTGCTTGCGCCTTCCCCGCCTTCACGGTTAATTAAACCCGGTGAAAGAAAGAGCGCGACAAACGTCTTTGGGGGCACTTGATTGCTTGGTAAAGGCACGACTTTTTTATTTTGATTGTCGTCAATTTCGCGGCGGAGATTTTCGCGCCTTTTTTCAATTTCTTGGATTTTGTTGGCGTTTTGCTTGTTTTTCTGCTTTTCTTCGGCAAGTTGTTGGTCTAATTCGTCTTGTTCTTTTTGCTTTTCTTCGATGATTTTTCTATCAACTTCCGGCGGTATCGGCGTTGACAATGCCATATTGATATTTGTTGGAAGCCCGACCAACACATTTTTCCATCTCGAATAGTTTATCAGCCAAATTCCAAGACCGAAAACCACTAAAACGGTCGCAAGTGCCGCGCCGCGCCGAAACACGGCATTTGAAAAGTTGAAAAATGCTGTAATTGATCGCCACCAATTTGCCGTCGGTTTTTCTTTTCCAATTGCTTCAGTGGTTTGCAAAAAGGCTTCGGCAAACTCGGCTTTTTGCTGGTCTTGCGGCGTTTTTAAGAATTTTTCCGCAAAAACGATGCGTTGTGGTTCGGTCAGACGATTTTGTTTGTATTCGTAAAGCAACTCGTCTTCGAATGCGGTAATTTCCTCGAAAAAACTATCGTCTTCCAAAAAATTTTCTTCGATTTCTTGCCGTTCTTCATCCGCCATTTCGTCCAAGAGGTAACGGCGCATCATCTCATCTTTTTCTGTTTCTGTTTTCATTCCGAGAAGTTTCCCTCAATATTCTAATGTCGAAAAATGAAAAGTATTTCAATTTTTTATTGCGACACATCGCTCGACGCATTTTTCGAGATCGGCACGCACCCGGCAGGCGCGTATGCGAAGCACGTTTAACCCTACACTCTGTTCTTCCGCCATCATTTTACGAACGTCTTTTTTTCGCTCGCCTTGATGATATTTCACGATAAATTCGCGCGTTTCGTCAGGAAGCTGCTGCAAACAACGATTCATACAAGCATAAAGATGCGCCTTTCGCCGTGCTTCCAATTCTTCTTCCATTGCTTGCGCGGGACTTTCGGCGGCAAGTTCCATTGGCGCGAGGCTTTCAAAATCTTGCTGTTTATTTTTGAGTTGTCCGCGCCAAAATTCGCGCACTACATTGAGCGCGGTGCCGTGAAAATATAGATACGGTTTTTCTTGGGAAACTTCCGCGCCTTATTTTTGGTCGGCTTTTACGATTCAAGGCGAGTGGAGATAAAAGTTGAATATGCCAGTTACATCAAACGAAATATATTGCAACCGCTATGTTACCGGCAGTTTGCTTCGTTCAATGAGTTTGACCATTTTCCAAACGCTCGTGGTTCTGATGTTTCCGACAAGCGTCGGCTTTGGCATTATAGCGACAATGGTTATTGTGCTTTTTGTGTCGGATTGGCGTAAAAATCTCGATTTGTCTTCGATAGGAGTTCTAATCGGGGCTGTAATTTTGGGACTGATTGCCGTCGGAATGTTCGCCTATGGCATCAAAAAACTGATTCATATTTGGATAACTTTTTCCCGCTTTGCTTTTTCCCGCCGAATTGTTCTTTCCGGTCAGCCATTGTCAATCGGGTGTAATTAAAGGTGCGACTTTTTCAATTTAAACCTGGATGAGAGTGATTTTGGTGTCCATATTTTGTAGGTACTGTAATCATTACCGCAAAATATAGTTG
>JANPDZ010000836.1:0-2077 GCA_031431735.1 Acidobacteriota bacterium
GAAAACCCTTGTTTGATAGAAAAATCGTTCAATCGCTGAATTTGTAGTTTTGTAAGTTATTGAAAACAAAGAATCTCAAAAATGGTAAAAGTCAATTTTAAGCCCCAAAACTGCTAAAAATGACTTTTCGGAGTGGACTCAATTATTTAATATTTCGTAATAAACTGTTCTCAAAATATCGTCAAGTATTGACTTTTTATTAAGGAAGGATAATAGTTACAACATTTGATAATTTTGTTGAGGTATTTTGTTTATGTTTCCAACAGATAGTAATTTTGAGTCAAACTTTACATTTGAAACTCCGGGCACTCCTTTACCCGATGAACTGCCGTTTCATATTCTTTTTCTTGGCGATTGGAGTGGAAATTCCTCTTTAACCAATTTTAATGAACGGCGACCTATCGTCATTGACAGGGATAATTTTGATGAAGTTATGCGGCGGTTAAATGTTGGGCTGGAATTGGATTTTCAAGGCGACGGGAAAGACATTCTTTCACTCAGTTTTACTGAAATTGATGATTTTCATCCCGATAATCTTTTTCGACAAGTTTCTCTGTTTTCTGATTTGCGGGATGTTCGTCGTCGTTTATCGGATGCTGATACTTTTAACCGCGCGGCAAATGAAGTTCGCTCGTGGTTTAATGTTGCTGATGAAAACATTAATTCTGAATTTGAAAATCAAACCAATTTGAATGATGTTACAACAGTTGATTCAAATAATCTGCTTGATATGATTTTGACCCAACCAAATCAATCAGCAGGCACGGCAAAGCCGCAAAATGCTGATAATTCAGAGCTTGGCAGATTATTATCGAAAATTGTTTCACCGCATTTAATAAAAATTGATGAGAATGAACAATCAAAATTGGTCGCCGCTGTTGATGAAGCTATCGGTGAATTAATGCGTGTGATTTTGCATCATCCACAATTTCAGGCGTTGGAATCGGCTTGGCGCGGACTTTATTTTTTAGTTAGAAGGCTTGAAACCGATGTTGATTTAAAAGTGTTTATTTTGGATGTATCCAAAAATGAATTATTGGATAACTTAAAATCTATCAGCGACTTAACAGATTCTATATTTTATCGTTTGCTGGTTCGTGAGACGATGCAATCAGCCGGCGAAGACCCTTGGGCGATCATTGGCGGAAATTACTCCTTTGGAGTAAATGTTGATGATGTTGCTGCTCTGATGCGGCTTGGTAAACTTGCCTCTGCTGCTAAAGCACCTTTTATTTCACATATTCGACCTGAAATGTTTGGAATCAACTCCTTTGCCGTTAATTCTGATTTAAATTTTTCCGAAGTCACACCTGAAGGAAAATTATGGACTGCGCTTCGTAATGTACCTGAATCGGGTTATATCGGTTTATCGCCGATGCGTTTTTTAGTCAGACTACCTTACGGCAGTCAAACAGATTCGACCGAAACCTTTTCTTTTGAAGAGTTTACAGGCGAGATTAATCACGAACAATATCTTTGGTCGAACCCGAGTTTTATTTGTTCTTTGTTATTAGCTCAAAGTTTTCGTTTATATTCTTGGGAAATGGGACAATCATTGCAAAGAGATGTTGAAAAGCTTCCAATATTTGTTTATCAGAAAGATGGAGAAAATAAAACAAAACCTTGCGCCGAAGTTGTTTTGACCGAGAATTTAGCTGAAAGAATTTTGGAACAAGGTTTATTACCTCTGATTTCATTTCGAGACAGCGATAGAGTTAAAATAGGTCGTTTTCAATCCATTTCAACTCATTTGAAAAATTTAAGTGGCAGGTGGGTGTCATAATTTTCTTCTGGTTGTTTCATAAATACTGACATTATTACATTTATTGCTTTGGAGCGATTTCTTTATTGGCATTGGTGCTTAGTTCGATTATTATAGTAGATTACTCAATAGCGGGCTTGCCCGCTAATTTTATCTTGAGTAGGTAAATTACTCCAACTAAACCGAAGCGGTTATAGATTGGAGCTTTGTTCCTGTAATGACCAAGCGGCTGTCCGCAAGGCGTTCCGAAACTTGGGCAAGATTTACAGACTGCCCGTCGCATATAAACTGTTGCTTTTCGTTAGAAAAGTGCCT
>JANPDZ010000837.1:0-2103 GCA_031431735.1 Acidobacteriota bacterium
GCTTTGAAGTCCCGCTTTTTGCGCCTGCGGAAGCGGCGGAAATTTTAGCTGACATTTCCGCCGAATACCGCTTCACGCTCTATGAGCATTTTATCACCGACAAGATCGGTCACGACCAAGATTTTGAACGGGCGCGAATCCATTTACCGCTTCTCGCCGAATTTATCCGCGAAACTTTGAAACGGATAGATTTAGAAAAGACAACTTTTATCTTGACAAGCGACCACGGAAACATAGAAGATTTGTCCATTCGAAATCATACTTTAAATGATGTTCCAACCATCATTTGGGGCCGAAAAAAAGATGAAATAGCAGGACAGATCAAAGATTTAAGCGATATTACACCGGCAATACTGACACTATTAAAATAAAATAATGAAAGAAGAAAATTCAATGATGAAAAACGACCGCAAAGAGATTTTCGGTTGGATGATGTATGACTGGGCGAATTCCGCTTTTTTTACAACCGTGGTCGGAGTTTTAATCGGACCTTATCTGCTAGGTTTAGCTCAAGATGCAACTTGTCGTGATATTGCTGAATCTTTAAGGCAAAATCATCTTTGTCAGGACGGCGTGATTCTTGATCTATTTTTTTTCAGCGTCACGCCAAAAGGTCTGCCGGCGTTTTGTACTGCTTTATCGGTTGTTTCGATGGTCATTTTTCTGCCGATTTTAGGCGCGATTGCCGATTACACTCATTTGAAAAAGCGGCTCATGGCGAGTTTTTGTTACGCCGGTGTAATTGCCGCTTCGTTATTGTTTTTTGTTACCGAATCATATATTTGGTGCGGTGTTTTATATATTGTCGCAAATATGAGTTTCGCCGCCGCAAATGTTTTTTACAACGCATTTTTGATTGATATAACGACCGAAGACAAGCGCGACCGCGTTTCGAGTTACGGCTACGGTTTGGGTTATCTCGGCGGCGTGGTGATGCTTGTATTGAATCTTTTGATTATTAATAACGCCGAAAGTCTGGGTATCTCAGTCGGATTAGCGGTCAGAATTTCATTTCTGGCGGCATCGCTTTGGTGGGGAGTTTTCGGAGCAGTCAGTTTTTATCTGATAAGATCCCGCGGCGCGGACAAAGAAATTCCGAAAAACAAAAATATTGTAACAGTTGGATTCGGCGAATTATGGCAAACCCTCAAAGAACTTCGGCGTCTTCGCTACACGGCACTTTTTCTGATTGCCTATCTTTTCTATAACGATGGAATTCAAACTGTAATTCTGCAATCTTCGGTGTTTATTTCATATGAACTGTTTACGTCAAAAGGTTTGCCATCGGACAGCTCTTTTTTGATAACTATTTTTATTATAGCTCAGATTTCCGCCCTGATCGGTGCCATCGGATTTGAATATATTGCAAGATTTATTGGTGCCAAACGTACAATTATTTTGTCCTTGATAATCTGGTGTGCGATTGTCTTTTACGCCTACGCATTTTTCCAAACTGAGTTTCAGGCTTATATTTTGGGTGGATTTATCGGAATGGTTTTGGGAAGTGCCCAAGCTCTTTCGCGTTCGCTTTATTCGCAGATGATTCCCGTCGGCCGCGAATCATCATTCTTTGGACTTTACGAAATCAGCGAAAAAGGCACCTCTTGGATGGGGCAAATTCTTTTTACAATAATCGTTGGCGCAACCGGCTCGTTTCGGCAAGCAATTTTGGGTTTGATCGTGTTTTTTGTGGTTGGCAGTATTATTTTATTATTTACCGATACGACCCGCGCAATTCACGAAGCAGGAAATCTGACGCCCGAAGAAGCAGTAAAATTATGACAATGGCATTAAGTTAAGCGAAAATTTGGCATAAACGTAAAACGCGCCTGTTAGCCTGTTTTTACCGTTGGCAAGCTAAACCACAGAAAACAAAGAAACTTCGATTATTGTAAAGGAAACCATTACTGAGCGGTCTAAAAATTGCGTTGCCCGGAAAATAAGAAAGTTGCCCGCGAATAGACGCTAAAAGACGCTAAAAAAAGCGAAAATGATTCAATCTAATTTTCTATTTCGTGTCTTTCGCGTCATTTCGCGGGCAACTTTCTTAAAAAGTTCCAACAAATTCCAACTAAGCAATAACTATGCCGCTCAGTAATGAAA
>JANPDZ010000838.1:0-1814 GCA_031431735.1 Acidobacteriota bacterium
GCGGCAAAGAACACAAATTTGAGTTTATCTGAAAGAATATACAAATGTGAAGAATGTGGATCTGTTCAACAACGAGATATAAATTCAGCGATAAACTTGAGAAACTTAATCGAAAATTCGTCAGAGTATGGCGAAAACAGACACCGAGAGATGATAAGACCAAAGAAGTTGAAGTTTGATTTCAGAGGCAGTTTCAAAGAAGTGTTGACTAAAGAAAATGTCCATATTTGGGCATAGTTTTAGATACTAAGCAGATAAGCAAAAGTAATCTGATATAATGCAGAAGCCCACTACGCTCGTAAGGGCGAAAAGGCACACTTACTTCGTGCGTGTTTCCGCATTTTCATTATATTACAAAATATATGCTGACCTGCTTATCTTAAAATTATTATGAAAAAAGACTTTTTGTTGATCGCATTTGTTTTATTAATCGCCGCGAATGTTTTCGGGCAAAAAAACTTTCTGTTAAAAGACGCTTCTAAAAATTTTGACCTAAAAATTACAGTTGCCGGTTGCGAAGATAATATTTGTGAGGGTAAAGCGACGGTTTATCTGTTGAAAAAAAATCAAACCGCGGTCATTCAAATCATTCAGATGCCGAATATCTATCTGGAATTAGGTAATGACAGTAAGCCGTCTGCGAATCTGATCGAGCTTTACGGCGAAAACAACAGCGGCATTGTTTTTGACGATTATAATTTTGACGGCACGGAAGATCTGGCTTTGAGAAACGGCAACAACGGCTCATACGGCGGCCCTTCGTATGATATTTTATTGTTCTCAAAAGCGACGAATAAATTTGTCAGAAATTCACACTTAACAAAACTTGCGAGTGAAAATCTCGGGCTTTTTACCGTTGATAAAAAGACAAAAACGCTCGAAACATTTAATAAAAGCGGCTGTTGCTGGCATCAGACGATCCGCTACAAGATCGTCAACGATCGTTCCGTCAAAATTTATGTTTTTACGGAAGACGCGATGAACGGCGACGAAAAGGTCATTTTGACAACCGAAACGCTCGTCAACGGCAAATGGCGCAAGACGACCAAAACGGCGTTGGTCAAAGATTATTACAAAGAGAATTAATAGTCCGTAAAGTAAATTTTGGGGTGTTTTCTGAATTTCAAATTTCAAATTTCAAATTTCAAATTTGAAACCAAATCAAATATCAAGAAACAGAGAAATACCTAATAACTTAAATTACAGAGTAATTAATTTCAGAAAATTTTATATTCAAATGCGAATCAGGGGTTGAATATTGGTAAACTGAAAAGTTGTTTGTAATCTCAAAATTCATGGTGAAAAGTGTCAAAAGTAGGACGCGGATGAACCGAGGAGCAGAGCGGATTTGCACTGATTTCTAAAAAAATCCGCGCTCATCCGCGCTCATCCGCGTTCGTCCGCGCCACATTTCTTTTTAATTTTTCTAATCCTGAGTCCACTCCGAAAACCCTTATTTGATAGAAAAATCGTTCAATCACTGAATTTGTAGTTTTGTAAGTCATTGAAAACAAAGAATTTTAAAAACGGTAAAATTCAATTTTAAGACCTAAAATTGCTAAAAATGACTTTTCGGAGTGGACTCAATCCTTGAAGTTTTATGTCAATGCGCGCGGACATTTTTCAACTCCTGATTCGCAGTACTAAACGATTAAGTTTTTTTTTACCGTTATAAATAGGACTTTCGCTTTTTGAAAAAATATGATTAAACAGATACTTGATGATAACAAAAAAACAATATATTGAATATCTGTTAAGTACGCCAATCAATTACACTTGTTCAAATTTATCGGAGCATTTGGAGAAAGTCAGTC
>JANPDZ010000839.1:0-3522 GCA_031431735.1 Acidobacteriota bacterium
TGAACCAAGAACTAATTTTCAAAGAACTACAAGTTAAAAATTACTTGCTAAATTGGCGAGAAAGTAGAAATGTGTCTAGTTTTGACTTGACACCGAAGCCGTCTTTATAGATGCGCTCCAGTCCTTAAAACTCATTACTGAGTCAACTTTCAAGATACAAGGCATTACCCGATAACTTTTCTCAGCGATGTTCGAGCTGAATCAAATGCACGACCGAATCGCCTTCAAATTCGATTTTGCTAAGTTTTTTATCGGTGTCTTTAGAAGCCGATTTGCTGCTCTTTCCTTTTTCCAGAAAATCTTTCAGCTTTGCAGCGAGATCTTTATCGGTCAGCTTTCCGCCGTTGGCAAACGAGTTTTCGCGCGATTTTTCGGCGGTTTCGTTTTTCTCTTTGCTCCAGATCACCCAAAAGTTTTCCGTGCCGGCATTACCGTCAAATTCGTTCCAGCCGGTCTGATATTTTTGATTGGCGGAAACGTCCGCGAGTCCTGCGTTTTGTTTTGGAGTCGGGAAAATTATGTTAAATACCTTTTCGTTACGTTCGTCCAGACCTTCGGCGAAAATATACAAAAAGCCTTTTTCAGTCGGCGTAAAATTCATCATAAACTGATAGCCGTTTTCAAAGATCTCCTGCCCGCTCGATTCAAAAGGCTCTTGAAACTTTTTGCCGTCGCGCATTTTCTGCACCAGCAATGAATAATCAATCTCCCGCGAAATTTGGGAACTGTCAGTTTTGCCACCGCCATTCGCCGTATTTTGGCTGTTACCCGTCGCGTTTGAATTGAGATTCGCAACTTCGCTCTGGTTGGCGTTTGGAGTGGGTTTTTCAGGTTTATTCAGCACAAATTTCCAAACCAACACCGCACCCGAAGCTCCAAAAACAAGCAGTAAGATCACGCCCAAACCAATCAATGAAAACTTAGTAGTATTCGAGTTCGGTTCGTTCTGATTAATGTCGGCAACGAAATTAGCGGGTTGCGAATTGGGCGGAACGGATGGCTGTTGTATGTCAATTATTTGCTGGCTAACCTCTTGCGTCGCGGCAGGCACATATTGATGCACGACATTAACAACTTCGGTCGCCTTTGTCGGTATCGAAGCCATCTGTGAATTTTTCAAACTCTGCCGAAATTCCGCCGCTGTCTGAAAACGATGTTCGGGCATTACTTCGAGGGCGCGGTGAATCGCATTTGCCAGCGCGGGCGAAACTTCCGGGTTCAATGTTTGAATATTTGGCAGCGGATCCGGTTTGTCAGACCAGAGCGCGTGGGCGCGAACCGTCGCGGTCGCCTGTTCGGGTGAAAATCCGGTCAAAAGATGATAAAGCGTTGCGCCAAGCGCGTAAATATCGCTTCGTCCGTCGGTTTTGCGATTTGCAAAATCGCGCAATTTTTCTTCGTTGAGTGAATTTAAGAGCAAAAAGGAATTTGGATCAACGCGCAAGACCTGTTCGAGCGGCGCGTAAAAAGGCGTGTAGCCCGTAATGCTCTGACCGCCAAACTGCAAGGTTTGTTCATCCTGCATATTTCCTTTCGCGGTGCCGAAATCGAGCAGAAAGATCTTGCCTTTTTCGTCAACCTTGATGTTGTGCGGTTTGACGTCGCGGTGAAAGATCGGGAACGTATGCAGATATTCGAGCGCGTCGAGAACAGTGTCGGCAATTTTCAGAACCTCATCAATCTGAAATTTCTTTTTATTCAAAAGAAAGTGCGCCAGATCTTCGCCCGAAATGTAATCCATGACGATAAAGCTCGCGCCGTCTTCCTCAAAACAATTCGTGACCTTCGGCAGATTCGGATGGCTCAGATGATAAAGCAGATCGGCTTCGATCTTGGAAGTTTTCGCGACAATCTCGTTTTTCGATTCGATTTGTTTGATGGCAACGCGATTATTGCCCGAAAACCGCGTATCTTCCGCCAAATAAACCGCGCCAAAACCGCCGCTCCCGATCTTTTCAACGATCAGATACCGTCCGTCAATGATTTTTCCTTTTTCCAACATACTTTTTCACCTTTTCACTTTTACCCTTTTTCACTTTTACCCTTTCAAGGCGAAACCGCCGACATCCGGAACGGCACGAGCAGAGGCATTTCGCCGCTGATCTGCACTTTGTAAATCGTCTGCGGCAGCGGTTCTTCCTGCTCAAGCGCGCGGCTCGAAGTTTGCGCCGTGACCATTTCCGTATTGGTCATCGCGATTCCTTCGCCGTCTTCAGCATCGTAAATATCAACGGTTGCCCCCCAATCGTTCGACCATTTTTCGAGCTGCACCGCGTTCAAAGCAATCGGTTTCATTCCGATTTCCAAAGGCAATTTTTCTTTCGTGATCAGAACGACGAGTTCTTCGCCCGCGTAATCGGCGCGTTTCGGTTTGATCGTAAAATACGGCACCGAATCGGTCGAAGCCGGAACATCAACAAGGCTTCCCGCGCCGACGCGATTTTCGCCGCCGCGCGTTCTTAATGTCGGGAAAATAATATTCGCTTCGCCCGTTGTGCCGTCCGTATAATATTCGCGGTTGATGATGTATAAATAACCCGACCGCGAAGATTCAATCGTAAAACGCAGGCGGTCGCCTTTTTTAAACTTTGTCGTTGAATTGACTCGTTCGGCCGTCCAATCTGCCCGGCCGTCACCGATCTTGACGGAAAAGATCGGAACTTCGCCATCGTCGGCGGCAATCGGCCGCAGACGCCAGAATGTGACGCCGATCTGTTCCGATTTGCGAATTATTTTCGGCTGCGGGTCTTTTGGATTGACCTTTACAATGGGTTTCGTCCGTGTCGGAATTCGTTTGACCAGATTGTATTTGCGACGCTTGTTCGTGACAACGGCGATGTT
Source organism: Acidobacteriota bacterium (assembly GCA_031431735.1). GTDB lineage: Bacteria > Acidobacteriota > Blastocatellia > Pyrinomonadales > Pyrinomonadaceae > JAFDVJ01. Next base: position 2,842 of record JANPDZ010000839.1, read on the forward strand.
TTTCTTTTGTGTCGGAGTCGCATTTTTCGGCAAAGTTATTTTAGCCGAACCGCTGACCGGTTTCTGCCGCTGTTTCTGAAAATCGAGCGACGAGATCTCACGACTTGCCGTGTCGTCCTGCGCGTTGGCAAAAACCGCCGTGCCAAATAATATAACTGTCAAAAGCAAGAATTGTCCGAATATTAAATGTTTTCTCATAGCTAAATTTTCCGCCCGTTGCAACGATAACGCCGATGAATTTTACCGTTTCTTTTGAAATAATGATAGCGGCAACGCTTTTTCCCCTTTTTCATACGATTTTTTCTCGCCTTGTAATTTTTTTTAACGATAGTATCAGGTAATTTAAAATCGTTGGAAACAATTTTACCTTGCACAATGCGTTTGCGCTTTTGCTTAGTTTTCTGCGCGAAACTCACCGTTCCAAACGCCAACAACAAAGCGCATAACAACAAAAATCTAAAATAATGTTTTTTCATAATATTTCCATAATGCACATAAGTCAAAAACTCTCCTCGCTGGGAGAACACATCTTTGCTGGGAGCGCAGGCATCCTTGCGTGCTACGTCGCGCTTCGCGGCGTATAAGCGTCACTCAATCTTGACTGCACTTTCAACAAATATTCGCTCTTTGCTGGGAGCGCAGGCATCCTTGCCTGCAACGGCGCGAAGCGGCGTAAAAGCC
>JANPDZ010000840.1:0-6904 GCA_031431735.1 Acidobacteriota bacterium
GACTGACTTTCTCCAAATGCTCCGATAAATTTGAACAAGTGTAATTGATTGGCGTACTTAACAGATATTCAATATATTGTTTTTTTGTTATCATCAAGTATCTGTTTAATCATATTTTTTCAAAAAGCGAAAGTCCTATTATAACAATTAAAAAAACCTTGATCGTTTAGAAGCCGCTCTAAAGACCGCGTTGCCCGGTAATCAAACAAACGGCGGTCACCGCACCGAGCCTCTAAACTATCGTTCTAAGGTATTTTTAGCATGTTCCTAAAAAGTAATGATGTCGGGCTTGTTTGAATGATCTATTGGCGAGGCTGCCATTTCTTCAACATTGGCGGAAGGTATCCAATTCTTTTTATGATAGAGCAACTCTTCCATCGCAACTGTTGTCAGCGGGCGCGACATCAGATAACCTTGCCCGTAATCACAACCCAAGTTTTTCAATACGTTGAGCTGACTTTCGGTTTCGATACCTTCAGCGATAACCCGCATCTTTAAGTTTTTGGCGAGTGAAATAATGGTTTGCAGAATCTCTGAATGTTCGCCGTGTTCACCGACCGAAATGACAAAAGAACGGTCAATTTTGAGCGTGTCGAACGGGAGCCGATGAAGATAACTCAAACTTGAATAACCCGTCCCGAAATCATCAATCGAAAGCTGAACTCCGAGCGATTTTAAATGCGCCAGCATTCTAATCGTTTGTTCGGCATTTTCCATTGCCGCGCTTTCCGTGATTTCCAATTTCAGAAACGCCGGCGAAAGGTTGGCTCTCTCAAGCGCATCTTCAACATCAATAAGTAAACTTTGAAAACTTAAATGCTTTCCGGAAATATTAACGCTGACAATAAGTTCACGATGAGCCGGAGAGATTTTTTGCCATTTAGCCAATTGCGCGCAGGTTTCCTTCAATATCCAGGTTGTGATCGGAACGATCAAGCCGGAATTTTCGGCGATCGGGATAAACTGGACTGGCGAAATAAAACCTTTTTCGGAATGATTCCAACGCAGAAGCGCCTCAAAACCGATCAACGATCCGTCTTTCAGGGAAACTATCGGTTGATAGTTCATTGAAAGCTCGCCACGTTCGATCGCAAAACGTAATTCGGCTTCGATCACCGCTTTCTCGACAAATCGCTCACGCAATTCTTTGGTAAAGCACGCGACACCGCACTCTTGATCTTTAGCAAAGTGCATCGCGATGTCGGCATCGCGCAAAATGTCTTCGGGCGTTTCGTATTCAGCTTCGATCGGCGCGATGCCAATGTTGACGCTCGTATAGATTTTGGATTTGCTCAATGAAAACGGCTGGGCAATTTTTTGATGAATTTTCCAAGCGACCTTCTCAGCCTTTTCAATCGTTGACAAGTTTCTCAAAACGATGGCAAATTCGTCGCCGCCCAATCGTGCCACCGCGTCATGATGGCGTAGCATCCGCAAAAACCTTTTGGCAACGGTAATTAAGACTTTATCTCCAATTGTATGTCCGAGACTGTCATTAATTGTTTTGAAACGGGCAATATCCAAAAATAAAACATATGAATTTCCGTGCGCGCCTTTTTTTGTGTCGGCAATTAATTCTTTTAAGATCTCGCCAAAATAAGCGCGATTCGGAAGATTGGTCAGCGAATCGTGCAAAGCCTGATGCTGAAAAGCCTTTTGGCTTTTTCTCAAAGCCTTGCTGGTATCTTCTTCTTTGCTCAACGATAAAGAGAGTTCTTCGGCATATTTTTCAATCTCAATCCGTTTTTCGCGTTCCGCCTCTGCCTTTTCGCGTTCCGCCTGTTCCGCCTGCTCAATCGAATTCGTCATTTCCGCAATAATCTGCCGATAAGTGTAATAAACAACCGCAAAAATAATCAACGAAATTGCAATGGAAAAAAAATCGGCAAAATTCAATAACTTAAAAACAATCCCCGCCAAACCTGCTCCCGCAAAATGTGTTATTGAACTGGAAAAACACTCTTTTTTCCAAACCTTGAAAGGGTTTTTGCTCGTTTTTACAGCATAATAAATTGAGGCTAAACTTGAACTTGCCAAAAATTGACTTAAGGCTAGAATGCCTAAAGTTGTTATTAGATTTGGGGTGTTAGATGAAAATAAATCTAGATTGATAAATTGAAGCATCAAATTCCAGATTAAATAAGTGAAACCTGTGGAGATTGAAATTGCGCCAACATTAAAAGCCAATGTGAATTGATTGATTTTTGCGCCTAAATATTTAAGGTACAGACAGTTGGCAAACATTTCAATAGTCGCAATAACAATGGCTGCTTCGCCACCAAATAATAGAAATGCAAGAAAAATCATTGAGTCGGAAAAACTCAGAATGAATTTTGAACGAGGTAATATTATGCTCATTCGGGGAGCAATTAATATAGTGAAGAGAAACAATAGTTCAAACTTCCAAGAAAAAACGTCAGTTTTTATTTTGAACAAGGCAAACGTAAGACACACTCCGCCTAGCACGGCTATTGAAAGTTTATAAAAGTTGGAGATGGAAACCCGATTCATCACAAATGAAAATTGAAACGCAGTAGTTTGTCAGTATAATGAAATAAAACAGTTTTTTGATTTGTAGTAGAAAAAAGACAGGCAATTTTAAGCGGTAAATTTATTACCTTGAATAGAGTATCATTTTGAAGCCGACAAATCCAGACTTTTTTGCTTAAAGCAAAGTTCGGTGATGCGTTAAGAAGTAAGACCGAAACGGCGATGGTCAACGAAGCACTTTGTAAGGTTCTCGCTCACAATATTTGTTGTTTGATTACGAGTATGCACGAACTTGGATTGAAGCCTAAATTTTGGAATCAATTGCATTGAAAAACGATTTTGCCTAAAAACGTACTGTTTTGCCTAAAAACTCCGATTTCAAAGTGAGTTTTTAGGCAAAGCCCCTAACCTGTATATCAAGTTTTCACTGAATACTGATGTGACACAGGATTATTTAGTTAAACCACATAAAATCAATAATATAGTGAAATGTGTCTGCTTAATTTGCATACTCAATAATCAACCTCTTCTACAATCCAAAAAACCAATAAATGAGTTTTAATATCTCTGTAAATACAGTATATAAGGCACTTAAGAACTATAGTTAGACTTCTGACACTTTTGGCACGCTGATTGTAGTAAAGGATTGCAGGAAAGCGAAGGCTCGAAATTAAGAATAGATTGGAGAAGAAAAAATGAAAAACTTGAGAAACTTGATGATGGGATTTGTTTTGGCGGTAACTTTAATGATTGGAACAGGAACGGCAAATGCAGGAATTTTATTGAGTGATTTAGCAGGAAATGAACCTCAACCTTGTACTGAAACAAAGAAAGATTGGGGAATTATTGTTCAAGACCTTATAGGTATTATTGTACAAGACTTTGGAGGCATCGTTGTGCAAGATGCTACTGATACTAATACTAATTGCGGTATTGTCGTTCAGGACTAATGAAAAATCTAAAAAGTTAGTTGCATCACCCGAATTGATTGTCAAACCCACAACCGCTAAACAGCCTTGTTGAGAAATCAACAGGCTGTTTGAATTTTATTGAATTGATTGAAATGAAAAACTTGTTGAAATCAAATAATAACGCAAACGGCGTTTATTACCCACAGTTTGAAACCGAACGGCTTTTACTGAGAATGTTTGAGCCGAAGGATTTGGATGTGGCGCATGTGCTTTTTAATGATGCAGAGGTTCAAAAATATCTTTCACCTCAAAATCAGAGAAACCGTGAGCAACTAAAAGTTCTTTTGGAAAAATGTCTCAAATATTGGGAAGAAAGAGGTTTTGGGGTGTGGTGTGTAACGGAAAAAAATGTCGGAAAAATGATTGGCTATTGTGGTTTTCAGTATTTCGACAAAACGAAGGAAATTGAGATAGTTTTCGGCTATTTGAAAGAATATTGGGGAAATGGTTTTGCTACCGAAGCCGCTGAAGAGTGTATAAAATACGGTTTTGAGAAATTATCGCTCAAGAAAATTTATGCTGTCACCGACCCTGATAATCTTGCTTCGCGGCGTGTTTTGGAAAAACTCAGAATGCTTTTATGTGAGAAAATCGTCCATTACGAAATGAACACGGTTACTTACGCAATGTCGCAAAATGAATATCAATCGTTGACTCAATTCTTCAAAAAAAGTAATAAATCCCGAGTTTCAATTAAAAGCATTTGATAAAATAAATCAAGTATGACTATAAAATATTGGTTAATTGACCAATTGGAAGTCCCACTTTCAAAACAAGTTCTTTGAATCTGTCTTCATGAGTTATTGATAACCAACGAGGGTCTGATCTCAATGATATTAAATCCACATCATGTTCATTAAAAGCTTCATCAAGAAAATTATAGGCTATTTCCTTTTCTCCTAAATCTAAATAAATTCTTGAGAGTTTTATTGAATGTTGGCAATTGTTTTTTGACTGAGATTCTATTTGCTTGATTATTTGAAATGCCTGATCCTTTCTGCCTAAGCGTGCATTTATACAGCCAATCATTGACAATACTTCAAGATTATAATGACTGTCTAGAGATTTCTGGAAAAAGGCTAATGCTTCATCATAATTTTCTAATTCTGTTAAAACACCGCCCATTAAAGCAAGAGCTACATAATCTGTCGGATCCATTTCTATGACATCTTTCAAGTAAGTAATTGCATTTTCAAATCGTCCCATCTTATAAAAGATTCTGCTTATTCGTTTATAGTTGAGTAAAGACAATGGGTCAATCGTCATAATTTGTTGCACTTCTTTTAATGCTTCCGAAAATTTACCAGAAAGCATCATCAGATTTGAGTAACGATAACGAGCAATTAAACAATTGGTATTTATAGTCAGAGCTTGTTGAAAGTGTTTTTCTGCTTCTACAAACTTCCATTCCAAATACATCTTCTTTCCGCCAAGCATCGCTTGCACTACATCAACAGATTGATCAAGTTCAGACACAATAGAAAATATTGGTTTGATTTTATTTTGAACTTCATTGTAAGAAATGTAATCGGAAAAGTAGAGCAAAAAATAACATTCAATCATTTCAACATAAGAATAAACATTCATCGGATCAAATGAAACTGATTTCTCAAAACATTCAATTGCTTTATAAAAATCTTCCTCTGTCCATTTTTCCAACAGATATTTTCCTTTCAAATAAAGTCTGTATGATTCTGCGTTATTTGTGATGGGGTTTGTGAGCGATTTTCTGGCAACATTACTTATTTCTGAGCGGAGTTTTTCAGATACGGCGAAGATTATTTTTTCTTGAACTTCGATAATATCCGAAAATGGTTGATTTAGCTTGGTTCCCCAAATTTGGGAGCCGTCGGCGACCTTGATTAGTTCGACGCTGATCATCAGGTTGTCTTTGATGATTCTGATTCGTCCGGTTAGAATCGCCGCGACAGCGAGTGTTTCGCCGACTTCCGTGGGGTCGGCATCTTTATTTTTGTAGCGGAAGACGGTATTGCGGGCGATTACTTTAAGATCGGCTATGCGCGACAGACTGTTGATAAAACTTTCGGTCAAGCCGTCGGCCAAATAATCAATTTCCAAATCGCGGCTTTCGTTTTCGAGCGGCAGCACAGCAATCGAATCAAACACTGATTCGGCGGAAGTTTTATTACTAAAATGTTGGCTTTCGGCCGGTAAGTTTTTTTGCCATTCGTCATCGCTGACCGCTTTAACCGAGGTTACAAAACGATAGCCGCTGCCTTGCACGGTTTCGATAAAAGGTTCGCTTTTGCTTTCAGCCAATGTTCGGCGGAGTTTTGAAATATGAACGGCGAGATTTCCTTCTTCGACAAAACTGCCGTTCCAGACATCGCCTAAGATCTCGTCTTTGGTAACGACTTCGCCGCTTTTTTCAACCAACAATCGAAGCACGTCAAAAGTTTTCGGTGTCAGGTCGAGATATTTTTCATTCTTTACAACCCGCCGCTCAGTTAGATTGAGATAGCAGTTTCGGAATCTGTAAATTTTCATACACAGGAGAATGCGTGTTAAGTTTTATTTGAATTATCGGGTAACAATAATCGGTAAAATAATAACACATTCCTGATCGCTTTGAGAACAAATATATTGTTTTAGATTATTTAAGAACAATTAATCTCAATTAAAGACTTTCTCAAACGCCCCGTATTAATCTTTCAACATCACGCAGAGAAAATTTATACAGAGGTGAAAAAACGCTCTGATAAACAGTAAAGTGTGGTTTGGTAGATGAGCCAAACTGAATAGTCGGCGGATACCGCTGACGATAATTCCCACAGTTTTGCTCATCTACCGGAAACGGAATGCCATCACCAGAGACCTTCATCCTCACGGCATTCCGTTTCCAAACATCAGCTTTAACTCGGTAAATAATGAGGTCGAAAGGCTTTGTTTTTTTTGAGTTGCAATTATATCTCAAAAAATCAATCACTTCTTTCGGCACAACATTGTTCACATTTGATGATAAATCCGGCTGTTTTTAAGAATAGTTCAGGACATTTTTGGAAGAAAAAATTATGAAAAACAAAACATTTCACATTAAGAGTAACGCTCAACAAAACAAAAAAACACAACCAGCAGAAAAACCTCCGACACAACCGGCAGAAAAGTTGAAATTGAAAAAATCTCGTCGGGTAATGGCAGTCCTCAGTTTATTAATTTTGGCAACATTGGGTTTCGGAGCGTTGTCGAATTGGCGCAGTTTACCGATTGCGTCAAACGCTCAGCCGCCGGGCACGCCGCCCGCGCTGCCCGCCAATCTGCCGGGCAAGGAATATGTCTATGCCGGAAGTGCCTTGATCTCAACGGTCGAGCCTTTTCGGGAAGCTCCGAGTGATTTGGCAGTCTGGCGACCGTCAAGCGGGATTTGGTATATTCTCAACTCGGCAGAGCAGATGATCACGCAGCCGTGGGGATTGGAATATGAC
>JANPDZ010000841.1:0-6456 GCA_031431735.1 Acidobacteriota bacterium
GACTGACTTTCTCCAAATGCTCCGATAAATTTGAACAAGTGTAATTGATTGGCGTACTTAACAGATATTCAATATATTGTTTTTTTGTTATCATCAAGTATCTGTTTAATCATATTTTTTCAAAAAGCGAAAGTCCTATTAAATTAACTTCCCTGCCCCACGGGAAAATCGGTTGGTTCTCGTAGATTCACGCCAAATTTCGCAGGTAAATCTTTTTCACTGATTTTCAGCCAAAATCCATCCAAATCATCTACCGTGACATGCATCATAAAATTTTCGGCAAAGGCTTTGACATCATAATTTTGCAAAATAAAACGGCAGTCGTTATTTTCAAATCTGACGAAATCATTGGTTTCCCAAACGACGTTGAATCCGAGTTCCAAGAACAACTGCCGCGACGACTGAAAATCGCTTCCCGAAGGAACGAAGGCTTCGATAGAATTATATTTCATATTGTTTTAATGCTTTATCTTTCCAGTTCGTAATGATTAACGACCTTTCCGGTTGAAAAAACATTGGATTGAACTAATTTAAGTTTTAGTCTGTCTTTCAAATTCCCGAAAATTGTCAATCCGCGACCGATTGCGACCGGGTTAATGCAAAGATGAAATTCATCTATCAGATTTTCTTTTATCAAATTTGAAACAAAGGTTGCTCCGCCATAGACGATAATGTCCTGACCGTCTTTTTGTTTAAGTTTTTCGACTTCTTCGACCAGATCGCCGTTTGCCAAAGTCGTGTTTGCCCACTTGGATTCCTTAAGGGTTTTGCTAAAGACAACTTTCGGAGTGTTGACCATCTTCTCAGCAAACGAATATTGAGGATTTTCCGGGTCGTCCAACACGCTTGTCCAGAAATTTACAAATTTGTCCGTCATTTTTCTGCCCAGCAGAATCGTGTCGGAACTGTCGGTCAGGTCGTTCACATACTTCCTCGATTTGTCATCCCAAGAAAATGTCATCCAATCCAATTCGCCGTTCGGTCCGGCAACAAATCCGTCAACTGATATTTGCACTTGTAATTTTAGTTTTCGCATATTATTTAGCCTCCAAAAGCGGTTTGAATTTATCCCAATTGACATAAGCAAGAAAGATATTTGCCAGCACCAGAAATATCCCGACGGGCAAACCCGAAGTGTCAACAAAAGCGTGAAATAAAAAGATATTCACGATAATCGGCGCAATTACGACCGTCGCCAACGGCACAAAATAACCTGAAACAAACGCGATTCCGCAAAGAAATTCAGTGATTTTGACGAGTGGCATAAAATAACGGGTCGCATTTACGCCATCCGTAAAAATTTTGGCATTTCCCGTCAGATCAGGTTGCGATTCGAATTTGAAAAATATCGCCGCATACGCAACAGCTCCCAAAATAAATAAAAGTCCCATTAAAACACGAACGATAATGACCACTATTTTCATAATTTCTCCGATTCAATTTTTCTCCATAAAAAATAAGACACAAACATTATTGCCAGCATCACAATCGGCAGAATTAGCAAACCAATTCCGCTTCCGACAAATGCGTGCGAAGCAAACGCGCCGATAAACGTAATCGTAAATCCGGCGAATGCCCATTCTTTAATCGTGCGAAAAACTGTTTGTAAAATTGAGATTGCACCCAAAATTTTGGCAAAACCCAATATTGTCAGACAATATTCGGGATAACCGAGATACGCTAATGCTTCTCTTCCGCCTTCGACTCGCAACGCGCCCGCAAATCCGTCCAAAAGCATTATTAAAGCAAATAAAACGGTTACAATCCAATAAGCTACTTTTACGGTTCTTGATTTCATAATTTTTTACAGTTTAGAGTAACGTCTCCAGACGATTTTTTTGTAAATCATATCTGGAGACATTACTGCAACCAAACTTTAGCGTTGATTATTGCGGCAATTTGCTAAAGTCCATAAACACCATATTCCAACAATGTCCGTCTAAATCCGCAAACGCGAAACCATACATCCAGCCTTGAATTTCCGCCGGTTCGGCGAAAACCGTGCCGCCCGCTTCAAATACTTTGCTTGCCGTTTCATCAACGTCTTCGCGGCTTTCTGCGTCAAACGAAATCAAAACTTCCGAACCGGCTTTTGTGTCTGAAATTTCGCTTTTCGTAAACCCTTTAAAGGTTTCCTCCGCAAAAAACAGGACGGTGATTTTTTTCGCTCCGACCTCGAAACAAGCCATTTCATCACTTGTTTGTTTTTCGTTTAACGAAAAACCTATTTTGCTGAAAAATTCCTTTGATTTATTGACATCTTTGACCGGAAAATTCAGCCATATTTCTTTTGTCATTTGATTTCTCCTTATTGAATAGCTTCTTTCTTTTGATGTGATTCGTGGTCAACCATCCATTGAATACCGAATTTATCTTTGAGCATTCCGAAATACGCGCCCCAAAACGTATCGGCAAGCGGCATTGTGACCGTTCCGCCTTCGGCAAGGGCATTGAAAAGATTTTCGGCTTCTTCTTTGCTGTCGGTGCTGATCGAAATAGAAAAATTATTGCCTTCCGTCAATTTTTGTCCCATTGAATCAATCGCATCGGTCGCCATCAGAACATTATCTTTTCCGATGGGCAGCGCGATGTGCATAATTTTACTCTTGTCGCCTTCGGATATTTGCTTGTCTTCAGGCATTTCATCACAGCCGGGCATCTCGCCAAACCGCATGACCATCGCGAATTCGCCGCCGAAAACCGATTTGTAAAAGTTGAAAGCCTCTTCCGTATTGCCGTTAAAATTTAAGTATGGATTTATTTTTGCCATTGTTTTTTTTCTCCTATTTATTGTTATTTTTAACCAAAGTTGTCAGTTATGAAATTTATTTCAGATTTTGCCCACGAAACACACGAAAGACACTTAAAAAAAAAATTCGTTTATTTCGTGTGTTTCGTGGGCAATAAATCTTTCTTTAACTTTTAGCTGAGGCATTACTGTTTGCAAAATATTTTGCTTGCCTTTTCAGCCATTTCCCGATATGCCGGAATGTTCTCCTTAAGTATCGGCAGCAAATACACATCTACATATTTAGCCATAAAAAACTATCCTTGAATTTTGTTTCACAGATAAAACATAGTATTATCGTATCATCAATATTTGGTTCCCGAAAGGTGCGATTCCGCCAATTTCAGGGGTTGATTACGACAATCTTTCTACTATATTTTTTTTAATATGAAACACGTTTCGATACTCGTTCCTGAATCGGCGGTTTTGGCGGCAATTGACGATCCGCGCCACGTTTTCGCGGCGGTCAATGATTTTGCAAAAAGCGAAGGAAAACCCGATGTTTTCGATATTAAATTTGTCGGATTATCAAAAGAAGTAAAACTCCACAATTCATTTACGGTTCATACGGATTTATTGCTGGACGAAGTTAAAAAGACCGATCTGATTTTTATTCCGGCTTTTTACGGTGCGACCGAAACGGTTCTCGAAAAGAATCGCGCATTTATTCCGTGGATTATCGAACAACGCATACGAGGCGCGGAAGTCGTTAGCCTTTGCGTCGGCGCATTTATGTTGGCGAAAACCGGACTATTGGAAGGCAAAAAATGTTCGACGCATTGGCGTGCGGCGGCAGAATTTCGCAAAATGTTTCCCGAAATTGATCTTCAAACTGACAAGATAATTACAGAGGAACAAGGAATCTACACCAGCGGCGGTGCGACTTCGTATTGGAATTTGCTGATTTACTTGGTCGAAAAATTCACGAATCGCGAGACAGCAATTTTGACCGCCAAAGTCTTTGCGATCGATATGGAACGCCACAGCCAATCGCATTTCATAATGTTCAAAGGTCAAAACGGACACACCGACGAAGACATCAAAAAAGCGCAAATATTCATCGAAAACAATTTTCAGAGGCGCATCACGACCGACGAATTAGCCGACAAATTCGCGATCAGCCGCCGCAGTCTCGAACGTAGATTCAAAAAAGCGACCAACAACACCGTCAATCAATACGTCCAACGCGTCAAGATCGAAGCCGCCAAAAAAAGCCTTGAAACAAGCCGCAAAAACATCACCGAAGTAATGTTTGACGTTGGTTATTGTGATACCAAAGCCTTTCGCGGGGTTTTTAAGAAGATTACGGGAATGACGCCGTTTGATTACCGGAGTAAATATAATAAGGAAGTTTAGGAACAAGAAAAAATAACTTAAAACACTTTGATTCTTAATTAATTGCCAATAGCTTTAGCCATTAGTATCTTCACATCTTTGAAAGTTTATTTTCTTTGCGGCTCTGCCGCTCGATGTGCGGAATGGCTGTGCCTTTCCGTCTTGCGTTCTCTGATTTTCTGCGGCTGCGCCGCCCGATTCGAGGCGGAGCCTCGTTTGATAAGAGAAACAGTTTCGGCGAGGCAGAGCCATCGCCGCACAGCAGGGCGGCAGAGCCGCAAACAAAACAACCACTTCTAACTTGTATGGCAAGTGTCGAAAAAACACTGTGAATCGTTCAAGTAAATTTTTACAGACCGAAGTGGGAGATACATTCGCTGAATTTAATGTCATTTAAAGAGATGCGAACCAACCGACGAATCGAAGCCACGTTTCAGTGCCGGAAATAAAAATCTGTAATGGGTGTGAAATAACTAAAAGGATGACCCCGGCGGCGAAGACTTTGTTTATTTTGCCGTATTTTTTGGTATGCCAGATCAGACAGATAATTGCAATTAAATCAGGAACGCCAAATGTCCAAAGCAAGAAATATTTTTCCGGTACAAGCGGAATGCGTGCGATCGCCGCACCGACAAAGTTGAACGCGGTCAAAAGCATCAAGGATTTATGTTCGGCGGGACGTTTACGATAATAAATCGCTCCCGTAAAAAAGAGTATGAATACCGCCATTCCGGCCAACGGAATTATTAAAAATGAGTGCGGATTAAGTCCCGGCGGGGCTACTTGACGGACAATGTGCGCGTCATAGGCGGTTGCCAGTCCGACGACCACCACCAACGCCGCCAGAACAATTCCCGCCAATCCCATACTGATATGCAGTTTGATATTCTTTGTGCGAATCAACGCGATCTGCACCGCGAAATAAATAACCCAAACCGACATCACCACGCCGTGCGCGTGGACAAGCGCATTCGCGATCGGTTTTACGTCTGTAAAAAACGGGCTGAAATAATAAGTCTTAAAATATCCGATAAAAACAAGTAGCGGAAAAGCGATTGCCGCTACCAAAAATAAATTTCTATCCGATGGTCGCCGTAATATATTTTCATTGATTGCCATAAAATCTGCCTCCACTTTGAAACGCGCAGAACGGCGGTAAATAGTATCAGTAAATCCAAATTTCGGATTTCGGATTTCGGATTTCGGATTATTAATCAATCTAATTTGGGATCTGTTGAGATTAGTTGATTTGGGATTTCGGAATTCTGAATTGGGATTAAGCCTTGAATCAACAATCAATCCGCAATCCCAAATCCCAAATCCCAAATCGAAAGCGGTTTCAATTGTTTTCAATGACCGCTTTTGACGGTCGAAAGTAAACCGTCTTTCCAAATTTGGATCTACTGAGTATCGCAAAATTTGTATTATTTATTTCGGGTGTTAAAGAATAAACGGCGCAGGCGAAAGCCGCTCTTTCATTTGTCAGTGCTGCTTTGCAGAAATATCAGATGCTTTGCAGAGATGTCGAGATACTTTGCGGACGTGTCAGATTGGTTGCAGAGATGTTGAGATGTTTTGCAACTGTGTTGAGTCACTTTGCAACAATGTCGAGATGGTTTGCAAGCGTATCAAGTTGCTTTGCAAGCGTGTCAGTTCGATTGCAAGCGTGTTGAGATGGTTTGCAAGCGTGTTGAGATACTTTGCAATGATGTTGAGTCGCTTTGCAAGCGTGTCAGATTGATTGCAATGATGTTGAACCGCTTTGCAAGCGTGAAAGATGCGTTGCAGAGATGAAAATTACTTTGCAGATGTGAATGTTTAAAAAACTTCGCCTGCGAATGATGAATGATGATCGCCGAAGTTGATTGTTCAGGATGAAACTGGAATTATTCCGGGAGTTCGACGCCAAACTTTTAACGAACCCGACCATAACTGTAAGCACCTCGAATCATTGACATAAAATAACGACCTTTAGAATCGGCACTCATTAATTCGTCATAAACTTCTTTTTCAACATCGTCATATTGATAAATTCCCCCGCTGTGAAATTGAATTTCGAGCGTTTTTGATTCTTCGTCATAGCCAACCGAAGCCAAATTTGATGATTCTACCGATATTCTTTTCATTTTTTAATGATAATCTTTTGCAATTTCAATATCAAAAATTTATTTTCTAATTTCGTAATGCGTCAGTAAAAAGTTATGACTGGAGCGCAAGCGTCCCCGCTTGCCATGAGTGTTGCTTCAACGCGAAAAAGCCTTGTTAATTTCGACGGCACTTCTTTAGCAAACGTCATTTTCGCGCTCTGCGCTCATGGCAAGCGGGGACGCTTG
>JANPDZ010000842.1:0-10303 GCA_031431735.1 Acidobacteriota bacterium
CGAAAATCTCTGATTGGTGTAAAATGTGCCTCACTAAGGCTTTTTTTGGCATACATTCAAGAATGCCTTAGTAGTAGCTGATTTGTAAAAGTCAGCTACTTTATCTTTTTGTAAAAGTCCGCTACTTTATCTAAAGTCGAGGATGGAGTAAATGCTGATATAAAACAAATTTTGCGAGGGCAATAAGTTTGAAAAGTTTTCAGTCCGCGTATGCGGACGAAAGCGTGTAGCCACAGGCGCAAGCCTGGGGACTTGACGGCGATAAATTCAAGCCAGCGAAGTCGGGCGACAGCCTTCAAGTAAAAAGGAAAAACAAATCGTTTGATTTTTACCTTTTACCTTTTGCCTTGTTCACGCTGTCGCTATCTACGATAGCTTGAATGTTATCTTGCTGTTCCCGTAGCTTGCGCTACGGGCTACACGCTCTCGCTCGCATACGCGAGCTAAAACCAAAGTTGAAAAAATAGAAAATTTGAGGAAAAAACATCATGGAGAAATCATTCAAGTTAGGGTTCAAAACAATTTGTATTGATTCTATTTCAGGAAAAGTTTCAGGACTACATAAACCAGTCGAGAAGTTTCAGTTGCGAAATGAACGAGGCAGTAATGAGTTAGTTGAACTCGAACGCCAAGATCGAGTTCAACTAACTTTCGGCTGGAAAAGTGACCATTGCGATGCTTGGGGAAGCAACTTTAATACCGCACTGATTACCTTAAACGAAAGTTTTAATAATTCGGGTTTTAACTTAAAAGCAGGTGATGAAGCCACCCTCATTAGATTAAGCAAAGATGAAGGGATTTTCAAAAAAGAGATTGTTCTTTTTAATGCGGCAATTATCGGAAATTCATCGGGAGAATACCATTTTGTAGGTGATTCCGCTGATTTGTCAGTATCACTTTGTCGCACGGAGTTTGTTGAAAATATTTTGGGGTATCTTTGGTGGGCAACAGCAATAGGAATTGGAATCTGGGTATATGTAACTTTTGGAAGCATCTTCTCAGGTTGTCTTGCAGGACTTGTAGCGTTTTTCATTGGGTTGTTTCTCTTTGCAGGATTGTATAAATCTTTGGAAAAACTGATGTGGGAGCCGTTAGGAAGAAACTACGAGAGCAAAATTAGAAGGGAAATAATAAGCTGTGCTAAAGAGTTAATTGAGTCCAAAGAATAATTGAGGAGAAAAAAATATGAATGTGAAAACAGCATAGATTTGTCAAAATTATGCTCGTGATTATTGCGGGTTTGTTGTTGCTGAATTGCTTCAATAACGGCTCAGGTATTTTCCCGCCAACCAAAGCAAGTGTCCCAAGTTTTGTTGAAGACGGAAAATACTACAGTTGCGTTATTTCGGATCTAGGTACTCCTATGGCACCAAAGGGAACTCAAGAATTCAAAATTGAATCCATTGACAAAGAAAGTGGTTGGGTAAAAGCTCAATATTGGATTCAAAGTGAGAAGAAGTGGGGAGTGTCCTATTAGCTAAATCTTAACCAAGCCCAATACTGTTATCAAAAAGATTTACCAACGCAAAATAACAATAATTCAAATAAATAAACCACTAAACCTATGAAAACACTAATCAAAAACGGACGAATTGTAACAACCAAATAATCATCGGCAATCACATCGGCAAATATTATCTTGTAAAAGGAAGTGAATTACACATATAATCAATTATTGCTCAATTTAGCATATATCTAAATCGGCAAACACATCGGCAACATGTTCACTTCTATTTCACAATTTGAGCCATTATTTCCGTCAAAAAGCGGAGAACTCGAAGACCTTGCCAGAAATTTGGTGGCGGTTTCCGCGAAACTTGAGGGCAGACTTTCGCCTGTCGTGTTGGCGGATATTCGGGAACTTTTGCGGGTTGTCAACAGCTATTACAGCAATTTAATCGAGGGCAACGGCACTCATCCGATTGATATTGAGCGAGCAATGTCGGGCGATTATTCGAGCAATACGCAAAAACGGGAATTGCAAATTGAAAGCCGAATCCATATCGAAGTTCAATGCAAAATCAGCGAAAGGCTGAAAGAAAATCCTGACGAAACGATTACTAATGAAGATTTTTTATGTTGGATTCACCGCGAATTTTACGAAAGATTGCCTGAAAATCTGCGTTTGGCAAAAGGTGACGGCGGCGAAAAAGTTTGGGTTGAAGCCGGCAGACTGCGTCAAAGATTGGTCGTTGTCGGTCAACATATTCCGCCGGTTGCCGAATCGCTTAAAAGTTTCTTGAGCAGGTTCGATGAAGCTTATAATCCTCTGAAAATGCACGGACTACGCCCGATTATCGCGCTTTCGGCGGCACATCATCGCCTGATGTGGATTCATCCGTTTTTAGACGGAAACGGCAGGGTTGCACGGCTTTTTACCGATGCTTTTTTTGAAAAAATCAAACTTGACGGATACGGGTTGTGGAATGTCAGTCGTGGTTTGGCGCGTCGTCGTGACGATTATCGAAAATATTTGGCGGCGGCAGATTCCGAAAGAGAAAATGATTTTGACGGACGCGGAAATTTGTCAGACCGAACCTTGACTGAATTTTGTAGATTTTTCCTTGAAATTTGTCTTGACCAATCCGAATATATGAATAATCTGCTCGCGCTCAATGGATTTTTGGAACGATTGGAAAAATATGTGCAATTGCGGAACGCGGGTTTGATAGTCAATGAACGGGGCGAAAAATTTGCTAAAATTCATCCGCAAGTCGGAAAAGTTTTTACGACAATGGCAGTCAAAGGCGAAATTTCGCGTGGAGAAGTTTTTCAAATAATCGAAATGAGCGAAAGAACCGGGCGAAACATTTTGAAAAATCTGCTTGACGAAGGATTGCTGCTTTCAAAATCTGAAAAAGGACTGGTGCGATTGGGCTTCCCGACACACGCCGCCGGCTATTGGTTTCCCGATTTATATCCGACAGAATCAAGAAAATAATAATTGAGGCAAAATAAATATGAAAACACTAATCAAAAACGGAAGAATTGTAACGGCGGTGGACAATTGTTTTGAAAGATGAATTTTTCCACCAATGACATTCTTGAAAATAAAATAATCCTTGCCGAACTCAAAAATGCTTGGCTTGATTCTGAGCCAAATGTTTCGGGCGGACCCTGAAGAAGGTGGTTTTATTGTCGCCGATGATTTTGGCTTTTTGAGCATTATTCGTTGGGAAAAAGGAACAAACAACGAAATTACTTTGCCACCGCACAAGAACTGTTTTGTTGACGGCAAAGATATTATTGCTTCGTTTCACACGCATCCGAACACGGGCGAGAATTTTCAACAAGAGCCAAGTTTGACCGATATTCGCGTCATCCGCGATGATTTCGACCTAAAAGGCGAATTTTATCTTGGAGAATTCGTTATTTCAGAGGAAACTATTTATTTGATAGAACCGACGGGTTTGGTCAGCGTGGTTGGAAAATTATTTTGAGAGGTAAAAAATATGCCGACAGTATTAACAAACGAAACATTACAAGACGAAATCGCCGTTTCAGTCGCGCAAGTTTTGGCTTCGGCAAACCGTAAGGCGAAAGAATTAGGCGTTGATGCCCGGACGAGTTTGATAACAGTTTCGCAACACCTGGCAAACGGCGTTTGGTTGTGGCGCGTTCATTACGGAACGCGAGATTACATCGGGCGACGCGGCGGCGATTTGATGATTGATATTGACGGCATAAATGCTGATATAAAACAAATTTTGCGCGGGCAATAATTTGAAATAGGTTAAGTTTTAGGTCGCGTAGCGACAAAATGAGTTTAGCCGTGTCTTTCAAGGCACGGTCAGATTAGGCAAACGAGCCTGTCGCGTCAGCGACAATTGAATAAATTTATGGCAAATACCTATTCGTCATTGTTTTATCATATCGTTTTCAGCACGAAAAACCGTGTGCGTTGGATTGATGTCGAGATTGAAAATCGTGTTTGGGCATACATCGGTGGAATTGCCCGAAAGCATAAATGCACGGCGATTCAAGTCGGCGGAATCGAAGACCATATTCACGCGCTTGTTTTATCGTTGCCAAAATATGCACCAAGCGAAATCGGTCAATTTTTGAAAGGCGAATCGTCAAAATGGATTCACGAAGAATTTCCGAAAATGTCGAAATTTGGTTGGCAAGATGGATATTCGGCTTTTTCAGTGAGCAAAAGTATCGTGCCGAGAGTTGTCGAATACATCAAAAATCAACGTCAAAAGCATCAAGGCAAGACGTTTGAGGACGAATATCTCGAACTGTTGGAGTTGCACGAGATAGATGTGGTTGATGAAAAATATTTGTTCGGATAATTCAGGTGTCGCTACCGCGACACGAACTTGTTTCTACGCTTTCCGTGCCTTGAAAGACACGGCTAAATTCAAACGTCGCTACGCGACACAATTCAAAATCGAAGGAGATAAAAAAATGAAAACAGATAGATTTGTCAAAGTTATGCTCGTGATTATCGCGGGTTTGTTGTTGCTGAATTGTTTCAAAGATAATGGTGGCGGAATTTCAGATGTTTTTGGAACTAAAGCTAAAGCAACAGCAACAGCACCTGCATTTCTTGAAAAAGGAAAAACTTATAGGTGTTATAGCAATGTGGGATTGGATTACGAAATCTTGGAAGTTGATAAGGAAAGCGGTTGGATAAAGGCAAATTATATTTTGGGAGCAAACCCATCCACAGAATGGATAAACACAGCAAATCTTAATAGTTGCAAAGTTCCAAATGCACAAAATAAATAGGTTTTAATTATGAAAACACTAATCAAAAACGGACGAATCGTAACGGCAGTTGACGATTATCACGGATGCAGATTTGGATTATCAGTTGTGAAACCTTCGGCGGTGGCGGCATCAAGTAGTTTGTTGTCGGAAGCTAAAAAGATTGGAGTTGGAAGCCCTGAATTTTGGAGCATATTTCGGGCGTAAATCGCCGTTGCAAGTTGGATGGCATCGCCCGCCCGTAATGGATGAGTTTCCAAAAGCCTCTGTGATTCGGCGATTATCGAATCGCTTAAATCGAGCAGATGATATTCGCTATTTGAAACATTTGAAAAATCTTTGGCAAAATCGTTGTAATCAATTTGGCTGATAGTTGCTTCGCGCCTGCGACGGTTGAATGCGCTGAAAACTTCGACAATACTTAGCTTTGCCGTGATAATTTCGTTATTTGAAGCAGGCAGAACGAGATTTTGAAACCACACGCTTCCGGTTTCAGACGCGTGGCGTTTGACCAAAACACTGCTGTCGGCATAGTAAATTTGATTCATCTTGCTTCGCGGTCTTCGTTAATATACTCGCTCAGAGGTTTTTCGGCAGAGAAGATTTTGGCGAGTTCTGCGCGTCGTTTATTTGAAATTACATCTTCGGTTTGGTTCGGCTGATTTTCCAAGTTCAACGCTTTGCGGACTTTTGTATGAAGCGAATCTGCGCTGATGTGAACTGTTATTTCAACTTCCGAATGTTCAGGCAAATCAAGCGAAACAAGCGGACGCAACAAGCCATTTTCGTAAATTGCAGTAGTTGTTTGATTCATAGCAATTTGATGATAACGCAAAATTGACTAAAAAGAAATGGACTAAAACTATGAAAACACTTATCAAAAACGGAC
Source organism: Acidobacteriota bacterium (assembly GCA_031431735.1). Lineage (GTDB taxonomy): Bacteria > Acidobacteriota > Blastocatellia > Pyrinomonadales > Pyrinomonadaceae > JAFDVJ01. The sequence goes on from JANPDZ010000842.1 coordinate 5,603, forward strand.
GAATTGTAACGGCGGTGGACGATTACCGCGCGGATATTTTAATCGAAGACGGAAAGGTTTCGCTGATCGGCAAAACGCTTGAGATGGAAGCCGATAAAGTGATTGATGCGAGCGGCAAACTCGTCATTCCGGGCGGAATCGATCCGCATACGCATCTGGATTTACCGTTTGGCGGGACTTCTTCTTCGGATGATTTTTTCACGGGAACGCGGGCGGCGGCGTTTGGCGGGACGACGACGATCATTGATTTCGCGGTGCAAAACAAAGGCGAATCAATGCTCAAAGGCGTGGATACGTGGCACGCAAAGGCAGAGGGCAAAGCCGTCATTGATTACGGTTTTCATCTGATCACGACCGATTTTGAAGATTCGCACAAACCGGAAATGTTCAAACTGATTGACGAAGGCATCACGAGTTTCAAATTGTTTATGGCATATCCGGGCGTGTTTTTGTCGGATGACGCGACGATTTATCGGGCGATGTCAGCCGCCGGCGAACGGGGCGGGCTTGTGTGTATGCACGCGGAAAACGGCATCGTTATCAACGAAATCATCAAAAAATTCTTGGCGGAAGGTCGAACCGCGCCGAAATATCACGCGCTGACTCGTCCGACTCTCGCCGAAGCCGAAGGTGTTCATCGCGCCATTGCGCTCGCCGAAATGGCGGAAACGCCCGTATATATCGTCCATTTGTCCTGCACGGACGCGCTCAACCAAGTTCGTCAGGCGCGTGACCGCGGGATGTTGGCGTTTGCCGAAACCTGTCCGCAATATCTGTTTCTCTCGATTGACGATTACGGCGACGACTGGAACGGTGCAAAATATGTGATGACTCCGCCGCTTCGGGAAAAACACAACCAAGCCGAACTCTGGAAAGGCTTGCGAATGGACGACCTACACGTTATCGCCACCGATCATTGCCCGTTTTGTATGAAAGACCAAAAGGAATTGGGCAAAGATGATTTTTCTCGCATTCCAAACGGCGCGCCGGGCGTTGAATATCGGATGGAACTGATTTACAACGGCGGCGTGGTCGAAAACCGAATCTCGCTCAACCGCTTTGTCGAACTAACGTCAACCGCCGCCGCGAAGATGTTCGGAATGTTCCCGAAAAAAGGCACAATCGCTGTCGGTTCGGATGCCGACATCGTCATTTTCGACACCGAAAAGGAACACACATTGACGCTCGACGCGCAACATATGAACGTCGATTACTGCACCTATGAAGGCAAACGCATTAAAGGCAAGGTCGAAACGGTTCTCTCTCGTGGACGAGTTGTAATTGAAAACGGGACGTGTTTGGTTGATAAAGGCAGCGGCGAATTCGTGAAGCGTGGGGAATGTGTAAAAATTTAACAGAGCAGATGTTCGCACGTTTCTCAATTTTTTCGACATTATTTTATGGCTTATCCGATAGACCTGACAATTAAAAGAGTTAAATGTAATTTTTGCGGCGGCAAAAGAACAAATAAAGGGGGCTTTGACAGTAAAGACAAAAAGCAGCGTTATTATTGCCGCGATTGCCAAAGATTTTTTCGTGAAAATGCGGTTTATCGGAAAAGAAAGGAATCTTACGCGCCGAAATTAGATCTTTTGCCGAATGAAACACGCTTGATTGACGAACTTCGGCAAATCGCTCAAATGCTTGGTAAAACGCCAACTACAAATGATATTAGGTGCTTATCTAAGGAAAAAAAATGTCATACCCTTGAAAATTACTATGCCGTTTTCGGAAGTTACGTTGATGCGGTCAAAGCCGCCGGATTGAAACAGCATTACCGGCAGGAGTTTGATAAAGAAAAACTTCTTTCCGAACTGCGCAAACTCGACAAAACTCTTAACGAACCGATGTTTGCCCGCCACATTGTCGAAGCCAGAAGACAGGGCTTGGTTTCGCCGAAGAACCATTTTGATAAAGCCTTCGGCTCGATTTCAAAAGCTATCGAAGCCGCGGGAGTCACCAAAAAATATCTGTTTGCCGATTTCAGTTATCTTCCGCGAAAGCAAGGCGAATATCTGCCAAGAGCAAAGCCGTATTCACGCGATGATTTAATCCGGCATTTGAAAAAACTCGAATTAAAAATCGGTCGAATTCCGCGCCAAAAGGATATGGTGGAAAATTGTAACTGATTAGGTCTAGCTAAATACTGATAACAAACAAGTTATGAAAACAGTTTTTGAATTTTGTGAAAGCTGCAATTTATAATCCCTTTATTGTCAACAGGTGAGCTTTTTGCAAAAAAATGTCCGAAAATATTAGCTTTTCTATAAATCATTTATTATGAATTATTTACAGAGTTTTCCATAGACCTAATCAGTTACCTGTTTTCTCAATTAGTTTCATATCTGGGTAAAGTTATGAGATCGCGGAAATAAGTGCCGATAACTCGTAATTATATGCACCTTTTGATGCGTAATACAAACATAAGAGATTTGAGTTAAAAATACAATAAAAAAAAAGACGAAGCCGAAACTTCATCTTTGCCTTCCAATCAAATTATTCTTGCATTTTCAGCCATTCCTCGTGCGTTCTGCAAAATCTCGGATTGGTCTTTTGCGTTTGATTGGTTGAGAAAATCAGCCAAGACTTTGGCGGTGAGAATCGGTAAAGATTTGCTTCGCTTAATTTGTTTGTATTCGCCACTTTTTTTCAGTTCGTAAATTTCAAACTTTTCGCCGTTGTAACGCCAAATTTCTTGGACTCCAAAAGTCGCATAAATATCAAACTATCAAACTTAGTTTTTATTCTTCGTTCTGCAACTTTCCTACTTCGTCAAGTGTCAATCCTGTATTTTGGGCAACAATTTCAAGGGAAATTCCTGACTTTAGAAAATTTCTCGCAATGCTCTCCTTCTCTTCACTTAATGCTTTTCCTACAGCTTTTCTTATAGCAAAAGTTATCCGTCCCCGGTCATCCTGTTCTCGCATCAAAACGTAGTCGTAAGCGTCTAATTCTTCTTTTGTCCAGTTGTGTTTAGCGGCATCTTCGTAAGCATTTTTCAAACCTTCATCAACTACGCCGTCAGGAATTACATCCAAATTTCCAGCGTTTTTGATAAAATAAACCCATTGGTCAATGATGGTTTGTAAATCATTTTCCGTTTTATTGAATTTAGGCAACTCAATAAAATTGAACTCAATGTCCGAAATCACATTTTCGCCTGTTTTTATATCCACAATTTTATGTCGGCTGAGGTAATCAGGATTTTGAGTGATTTCAAAGTCTAAAATACCAATAAAAAATGTCGGATTAAGTTTTTCGTATAAATCGCCGCGTTCAATTTGCGAGGAATAGCTTTTGGAAGCATAATAAAGCACCCGTTTGTCAAAGCCTTCAACTTCTGCAACTTGCATTTCGACAATGTAAGTTTTGTCGCTTTGGTCTTTTGCTTTTATATCAACAATGGTAACTTTTCCGCCTTTGATTGCCGGTAATTGATAGGGCGTTAAAATTTCAACATTGACAATTTTCCGGTCGTTGTCTAACAATAAAACAGCGTTCAGAAATGAAATTAAAACCTCTTTTCGGTTCTCGTTTCCAAATATTTTGCGAAATGCAATGTCGTTTTTTATATCTACAAATTTCATGGTGTAAAAGTTAGGAAAATTTGTCAAAGGCTCCAATGTGTCAGATTTCCCGTAAAATTGCCGCCAATGCTTAAGACAAATATTAAATGATTCGAGTTAAAGAGTCAAAAAAAATCAAAAAAGGACAAAGCCTAAACTTCATCCAATTCACTCATTTTACAATCGAATCATTCTTGCGTTTTCAGCCATTCCTCGTGCGTTCTGCAAAATCTCGGATTGGTCTTTTGCGTTTGATTGGTTCAGAAAATCAGTCAAGACTTCTGCAGTTAAGAATCGGTCAAGGTTTATTTGAAAATCCTTTCGTCAAACGGAAACTTCGCTTGGACGATAATCTTAACTCTTGAAAACTCTGAATGATAAGGATTTATCAACAGATTAAAGTCGCCTTGGGTGACAACCGATGGGATTTCTAAGACGCAATATTTGTTTTCTGCAATAAATTTGTCGCCGACACTTTGCGTTGAATTTGGGTGCGGAAACATATTCCAATCAATCGGCAAATCCGCCGCCGTTAATTTCCGAATTGAAATATCATCGGGCAAATAAATCGTCAGCATCAGATAATCATCCGGCAATGTCGCCAGCGTTAGATGAACGGCAACTTCCGCCATTGCTAAAGAACGGTTCGACGCGGTATAAATCATCTCCACGCCGACGGAATTCCATCTTGCTCCTTTCAAACTTGCACCTTTGCCCGAAAGCGAAGCAGCGTATTTTTCCCGCGAAAGTATGTATGCTTCCATTAAACAAAAATACCGTGATTGATCCGAGTCAATTCGCTAATCACCAACTCTTTGCCGTATGAATCTTTAAGCAATTCTATCGGCCAGACATTAAAGAGGAAATTAATTATATTGGATGAATATTTAATTGAAATAAGAAACGGTATAGTAAAAAATATAATAGAACTAAATTGTGAAGATAATGTAGTTACTAGGCATTTATTAGATGAAAATAATGGTAAATTTGAATTCGATAATAAATTTTGTAGTTATAAAATACGTGAATTAGAAAATATATGTAGTAAAAATTATATAGTAAAACATATATCAACTAAAATATACCCTGAAATAAAAGCTATGCTTGAAAAGAGTGGTTATTCTTATAATATGTC
>JANPDZ010000843.1:0-4060 GCA_031431735.1 Acidobacteriota bacterium
ATAGCGACAGATTCCGCTTCTGTCACCCGTCTTCACGGGCTTGAACAAATCTTTTGCATCGCTCCCCGTAGCTCGCGCTACGGGCTACACGCTGACACCCGCTACGCGGGCTAAAATTCAAAAATTGCGTAACATGAGTTAATAAGTAAATGTTTTGGATGATTGTTTTTGTTTAAAAACTTGCATTATTTGCTGTAAATATAAAACGATACAGAACATTGAATACTTTTAGCTAATTAGTACAGGCATTCAACAAATTTCAGATTATTTAATTTTTAAAAAGTAAGCAAACGAGGAGAGGTCTGGTTATGTGTGTAATACAGAAGAAAACCGTCTTTTTGTATTCAATGTTGTTTCTTTGCTTTATTGTTTTCAGCGGAACTGTTCTTGCTCAAAGCAACAAAGGAAGCATTATTGGAACGGTAAAAGATCCAAATGAAGCGATTGTGCCGAATGCAAAGGTAACAGTTACCAATAATGCAAACGGTGAAATTCGTGAAACGACAAGCAACGACAGCGGTGAATTTTCCGTCGTCAATCTTGATCCGGGAAATTATAAAATAACTGTGGAAGCTAACGGTTTAAGAACCTTGGTTTTATCTTCGGTTACAGTCGAAACAAACTCACGCGTTCCGGTTAATGTAAAATTCACCGAAGTCAGTGGAGTTGACAACAGCGTTGTCACGATTACGAGTGACAGCGCATCATTAGTGGAAAGCGAAACGAGTGTTCGCGGTGACATTGTGACCGGACGCGAAGTTACCGATCTTCCTTTGGGACAACGTAATTTTACGGTTCTTGCCGGACTTTCGCCCGGCGTAACGCGCCCGACCGGTTCATCGTTCGGACTTTTGGGTGGTGGAAACGAAGCCAAACAGCCTAATTTTCCGTCAGCCGAAACAGCGCGTTTTCGTGAATCCGGCGGTTCGGCAATTTCGGCAAACGGCGCACGCCTGACGCAAAACGAATTTTTGCTCGATGGTGTTGACAATAACGAAGCGCAATTCCGTCAAATCGCAATTTTCCCGAATCCTGACGGCATCGCGGAATTTAAGATTGAAACGAGCGTTCCGCGTGCCGAACTTGGTCGGGCAGGTGGCGCGATTATTTCAGTGACATTAAAATCGGGTGGAAACGATTTTCACGGCTCAGCCTTTGAATTTTATCAAGGTCGTTTTTTAAGCTCGGCAGCGGCGCAGTTTGATGAATTTAACAATCGGAATAATAATCCGATTCCCAACTATGTCAGCCACAATTTTGGCGGCACGATCGGCGGACCCATTTATCTTCCTCGCTTCGGTGAAGGAACGCCGTATTTATACAATGGAAAGAACCGAACATTCTTCTTCTTTTCATATGGCGGTCAGCGCGGATTTGTTCCCGCCGTTGAAACCGATAGTATTCTCAATACAATTCCTGTTCCGACGCCTCGACAAAGACTCGGCGATTTCAGCGAATTACTTCGCCCCGGGACTTCGCAAATGTATAGATTAGCCGGCGGCGGAACGGTGACTGCTCCGATCGGAACAATTTTTGCTCCAAACGGAACACCGATTCCTGGCAATGATTTGCGCAATTGCCCGACCTGCGGCGCATTTTCGACTTTCGGCAGAAATTTTGTTAACGCTTTTCCGCTTCCGACTTTTAATCGGATCGGCGAAAATTACTCGGTTAATCGGGTGATCAAACCGGTTCAAGATGCGTGGGATGTCAGAATTGATCATAAATTGTTTGAAGGAAACAATCTTTTCGCCAGATACAGTCGTTTGAAGCAGGAAAGAGTTGTTGACAATTTCTTTCCGCTCGGTGCTTCACCGACGGGTAATGACCTGCCGGCCGGACCATCGGCGGGAAATATTCTCGGTAATTCGAGAGCCGCGGTTCTTGGCGATACACAAACCTTTGGATCAAACATCATCAATGATTTCAGGTTCGGTTTTACCCGTGTTGAAATCGGCATTTTGAATACGGGCGTCTTCGGAACGGGAGGTTTCAATCCGAACATTTCAGCGGCGTTGGGTGCGCAAAATATTAACACCGGACAGAATTCCACAGGAATTGTTTTGCTTGGAATTGTTGATCAAATCGGCGGTGGCGACCGCGCAGTTGAATTTACCGGCGACGGCGGACCGTTTTTGTTTAAATCAAACAATTTTAACTTGTCTGATTCGGTCACGGTTGTGAAAGGAAACTCCGTCTTCAAATTTGGATTCGACGGTCGTTTAAGACAAAACACAAATATTGACGGCGGACGCAACGGCGGAATTAAAGGCAATGTTCAATACGGCACAACTGAAAGCGGATTTGCCAATTTTGCTTATAACGGAATCGGTGCGAATGACACAGGTTCTGCTTTGGCAAATTTTCTGCTTGGTTACACACCGGGAACATTAACTCGCGGAACACCGGGAACAGATGCTTTATTGGAAAGTAAAGAGATTGCCTTTTTTGTGCAGGATGACTGGAAGGCAACGCAAAATCTGACGCTTAATCTCGGGTTGCGCTACGATTTGTTCACCGCTCCGACCGAGCGTTACAACCGTATTTCAAATTTTGACCCGCGAACGGGAAATCTTATTTTTGCGGGCGACAGTAATCGGGATTTGTCGAAAAACGACAAAAATAATTTCGGTCCGCGGATCGGATTTGCTTATTCTTTGGGCAAAAACAAATCAATTGTGATGCGCGGCGGCTACGGAATTGTATATTCGGTGGATGCCAGCGGAATTCCGTCTTTGAACACCAATCCGGGTAACGGCGGCGGTAATTATGGTTGTAACCCGATTCTTGACCCGGCCGGTTGTCCGGCGGGCATTCTCGGCAGAAATTTATATGACCGCGGACTGCCTTCGGTCAATGCCTTTTTTGCACCGCGTGGTTCAACTAGTTTGGCACCGACCGGTTCGACCATTATCTTTAATGATCCGAATCGTAAAGATGCTCGTTTTCAACAATATAATCTGACAGTCCAATATGGTTTCTGGAAAAACTGGTTGGCGGAAATCGCCTACGTCGGTTCGACCGCGAAAAACCTGTTGATTGTTCAGAATATCGGGAACAGTAATGATGCCGGTGCACCGGGTTCACGAGAAGTTACCAATATTAACAACGTCATTGCTTCGCGCTATAACGGTGAATTCAATTACAATGCTTTTCAGAGTAAATTGGAAAGAAGATTTAGCGATGGATTTTCAATTCTATCGTCATATACATTTGCAAAAGCAATTGACAACACGCCGGGCGGATTCTGTCTGAGCGGTGGCGGCCAGCGAAGTTGTGGACCGGATAATCCGTTAAGACTTGATTTCGACCGAGGTCTTTCGGATACTGACATCAGACACCGGGTTACTTTCGCAAGTGTGTATGATTTGCCTTTTGGAAATAAAAGAAAGTTTTTGTCTAATATTCCGACGGCACTTGACTACATCATCGGCGGTTGGCAGTTGAACAACATCGTAACATTGCAAAGCGGACCTGTTTTTGATGTTACATCCAATGGCGGACGCGTTGATATTATCGGCGACCCGACACCGACGGCATCACAAATTGCGCAGGGAATTCGGCTCAATAAAGCGGCTTTCCGTGAGGCTCGAACCCCGGTTTTTGTGAATGATCCGAACGGTCCTAAATTCGGAAGTCTCGGACGTAATACATTTCGCGGTGATTTCCAGGAATATTGGGATGCGGGATTGTTTAAAAATGTTCCGGTGCGTTTTATCAACGAACAGGCGGCTGTCCAAATAAGACTTTCGGTATTCAATGTTTTGAATCACGTTAATCGAGGACGACCGAACGGAGATTTCAACTCCGGCGATTTTGGTAAAGATAATAGCGAACAGCGTCGCCGACAACTTGAATTTGGGTTGAGACTTGTTTTTTAAGCATTAACCGATAAAAGTTGTTTTGAAATTGAGTGACGGGCATTGATTTGTTCGTCACTCAAATTTTTATTATTCTGTAAGTAACAATGGAAAAATAAACTTTGTTCTCTGAGTCAGAACCGTTGGCGGTAGCCAATGGTTTAACTCGACTATTAATTAGCGGGAGTTCAACCATTGGC
>JANPDZ010000844.1:0-6949 GCA_031431735.1 Acidobacteriota bacterium
TTTGCTAATCCTTTTCGTTATTATTAAAGTGAGTTTTTGATGTCTTTATTATTTTCTCGAAAACGAGTTTTATTATTATTGTTTTCCCTGTCTCTTTATTTTTCGGCTGCTTCCTATTGTATTGCACAGGAAGACACCGAATCTGAAGATGCGGTTGAGATCTTTAATCAAGGACAGGACGCACACGAAAAAGGCGACCTCAAGACCGCGATCGAATTTTATCAAAAAGCCTTAAAGATAATTCCAGAATTTCCCGAAGCCGAATATCAGTTAGGTATTGCTTTTCTAGCATTAAATCAAACAGTCAGTGCCGAAAACGCTTTGCGCCGAGCAATCGAACTGCGCGAAGATTGGTCTTTGCCGATGGCGAGTCTCGGTTCGATCCTCGTCCAGAAAAACCATTTTCCCGAAGCCGAAAAAATTTTAACAAAAGCTATTGAACTCGACGCGATGAATTCGCCTGCCTTTGTTGCGCTGACTGATTTGCGGCTTAAAACCAAAGCCGCCCCCGAAATTCTGAAACAGCTTTTGACCAAACTTCAATTTTTGACTTCAAAAGCAAAGCCGACCGCCGCTGTTTGGTTGGCACGCGCCGCCGTTGAAAGAACTTTAGGCGATAACGCATCTGCCAAAGCCAGTCTCAGCCGTTCGCTTTCAATTGAACCGAACAACAAATCAGCGTTGATCGAAAATATCGAAATCGCAATTTCTGAAAATGATTTCGCGGGCGCGCTTGAAAATGCCAAAAATTTGATCAAACTCACACCTGATAACCCCAATTCAAAATTTTTGCTCGCAAGGGTTTATGCCGCCAACGGAAACGCCGAAGAAGCATTAAAAATTCTTGATACGATACCCGATCCGTCGGCCGAAGTAACTGACTTACGCAATCGAATCAATGCTAATTCAAACGTCAATGTTGTCGATTTGGAAAAAATGTTGGAAAAAGAACCGAAAAATGCCTCGGTTTTAGGTCGCTTATGCTCGATATTACGAACTGAAAACCCTTTAAAATCACTCGATTACTGCCGACGTGCATATCAATCCGAGCCGACGAATTTGAATTATGTGATCGGCTTTGGCGCGGCACTCGTGCAAGCCCGACAATATCAGAACGCCGTTACGATTTTTAAACAAATCATTGCGATTGCGCCCGATAATTACACGGCGCATGCCAATCTGGCAATCTCACTTTTTCAGCTTAAACGCTACGCGGAAGCCAAAATCGAATATCTGTGGCTCGAAGGAAAACAGCCCGATTTGGCGATCACCTATTATTTTTTAGGCATTATTTTTGACACTCTGACGGAATATTTAGATGCGATGGCAAATTATCAGCAGTTTATAAAACTTGCCGATGCCGAAAAAAATAAGCTGGAGATCGAAAAAGTAAATTTGCGTCTGCCGGTTTTGCAAAAACTAATAAAGGAAAAAAAAGGTAAAAGGTAAAAGGTAAAAGTAAAAAGTAAAAGTAAAAAGTAAAAGAATTCGGAGGTTAGGTAAATGTCAAATTCATTAAATGATCATTGTTTCGGGCTTAAATTAATTTCTTTGCGAGGGAAAAATTCTATCTTTGTTTATGTGTTGCCAATTATAATTTGCCTTTTACTAAATCTTGGGGTCAAAGCCCAGGACGAAGAACCGCCGAATATCGCGATTGCCCCGGACAGAACTATTTCCAAAGATGAAAAAACCGCTCTGGCAGCCACTACTGATATAAAGATCCACACCAAACTGGCAATTGATTTGATGGAAGCGCGGCTGAAAAAAGCTGAAAAACTGACCACGCAGGAATCATTTAAGGAAATGTTTATAGAACTTGGCGGATTTCATGCATTAATGGACGACACCATTATTTTTTTGAACAAAAACGATACCGGACGCGGAAAAGTTTTGGACAATTTCAAGCGTTTTGAACTTGCACTCCGCGCTTTTTCGCCGCGTATCGAATTGATTCGGCGCGAGCTTCCCGAAAAATATGAACTTTATGTTCGGCGTTTACTAAAATTCGTTCGCGACACTCGTTCCAAAGCCGTCGAACCGCTGTTCACTGATTCAATCGTTCCGGTTGGTGGAAATTGAAAAATTATCTTCAAAGCCGGATTGATGTCATTAATCTCTTGTTAGATTTTTTCAGTGGCCGACAAACTTACCCGTGGATTTTTGCATCTTTACTGACAATGAGAAAGATAAATCTGAGTTTCACTTTTTTGACGGCAATTTTTTGCATTGCGCTATTTTTCCCGCTTTCCGCCAAATCACAGCGGCGCGATTATCTGACCGAAGCCGAAATCGAACTCGTCCGCGACGCTCAAGAGATTGATTTGCGTGTCATGGTGTTGACCAAAGCAATTGACCGCCGATTGGCATTACTGAAAAATCAAACACCGAAGGAAAAAGAAGAATGGGGCGAACTACCGAAAGGCACTCAAACCGAACTTTTTCTCGACATCGAAAAACTCCTTCAAAAAGCGATTGACGATGTTGACGAAGTCGCCGCGCGCAACAAAGACAGCGAACTTTTCCCGAAAGCCGTTTTCAAACTCAGCGATTCGTGCCAAGCGTATCTGCCGCAGTTCAAAATCTTTCTCGATGCAACCAAAGATGAAAAAGAACGCGGCGCGCTATTAGGCGCAATCGAAAACTGTAATTCCGTGATCGAAGCCTCCTCAAAAGTTCAGCGGGTGCCGACCAAGGAAGAAAAGAAAAAGAAAACAAATTAATTACAGTGTTGTTTTCAATACTGTGTAAGCTAAATTTCTTTATACTTTGGTTTCACTTTGCGTCTTTGCTACTAAAGCGGGAAATGTTTTTTGCGGTATTGAATAAGTTCGGAGTAATAATTCCCCGCAAAGACGCAAAGTGTATTTTCAATCACTTGCAATGACCTAATCAATGCCTTTTTTAATCAGGTATCTTCAATGTATTTACGATTTCTTTCTCATCAATTTTTGCATGAAACCCAAGACAAAGGCGATGATTACTATATACACGACTTTAGCGATTACCCTATCGGAAAAAAAAGAATCCTCTTGTTTTACAGCGATACGTCGTTTTAGTTTATTCATCTTTGGATTTTGAGGGTCGTAAATGGCAATTTCTTGGTGAGATGTCGGTCTACTAGAAAGTTCCGAAGTGCCGACGTATGAATGGTTATCGACCATAATTGTGTATGAAACTTCATAACTTGTTTTGGGGTCGCCCCGCGTTCCCCGCGTTATTTGGGTAAATTGGTCATTCAGAATGGCTGTCGTTTCTACACCGATTGTATTCATCCTTTCACGAGAAGAATTTTCCAGATATGTCTCATACCCCAAAAATGTAATAAAGGCACCGATACAAAGAAGAATAACCGAAAAGATAGTGAATAAAACCCTTTTAACGTGCTTTTTGTTCTTGCGACCGTCTTCTTCAGCTGCTTGCGAGTCTTTTTGCAATTCTTCGTCTGATTTATTCCAATCAATTTGCATTATGAAAAGCATCCTTCAAAAGCGGAAATCCGCTCAAAGCGGCTGGAGTCAGCCTAATTAACGTGTCTTCCACTAAATTCCCAGTAGAACCACTTTTTTAAGATTTTAATTATCTCACGATACCGAAAACCTGAAAGTTTGCCCATCTTAAACTCCGATAACCAATGGATAATTGAAACTATCTGACAACGATGGGAGATTGTTTATTTCCTCATCTCCCTGCCCTTCGATGAGTTTTTTCGCAACATCGCGGGCTATTTCAAGAGTTTCAGAAATCGTTCGACCTTGCGCGATTAAACCTTGAATACTGTCAGAAGTTGCCAAATAAAATCCTTCGGGAAGTTTTTCGATGTGTAAATCTATAACTTTTTCCATAACTCAATCCTACGCCGTTTTCGACAAAGTTTCCATATCTTTTCGCCACCGCAAAACAGGTTTTCGCGCGGCGGTCGCTTCGTCCAGTCTGCCGATGCGCGTTGAATACGGTGCATCAATTTCCAATTGTGGATTTTCGACAGCTTCTTTACTGTAATGATTACTCAAGTTTAAGTTCTTTGAATGAGTACATATCTAAGCCGTAAAATGTATAAACATCGTCAGTATTCAAGATTTTAGCTTGTGTTTTATCAAAGCCTAATTTGATTAAGGTATCATAAACCAATTCTTCTGTTTCTGCTTCGATTTCCAAATATGGCGGGATGTAAGCCCAAAAATCAATATCAACTTTTACATTATTTGGAATCGAATAACTTACTCTTCTTTTTCCTTGATAGTTTTTGTGAAAATAGCCGAGTTCTTCGAGCAGTTGTTTGCCTTTTTCCAGACTATCAATTTCAATCTCGATTTCCTTTACATCGCCAATCGAATGCTGTCGAACGCCGTCAACAGTTTTGCGGTTGAATATCTGTTTCAAGGCAATTGTCGTCTTTCCGCCGCTTTCGCGCAATCTTACCCATTTATTCGGGTTTGTGTCGTAGGTTGAAACAACTTTTTCAAAGCCGCTTTCAAAAATCGCCGTCGGAACATTTCCGCTTGAAATGTCTTTAATTAACAAATCCAAAGATTGAATATTCGTAATTTGTAACAAAACGCTTTTGTCATCATCGGAAAGCAAATCAGAAAGGTCTGCAAAGAGCGATACAAGTTTTTGTCTTGCCAATTCGTTTTCTTTTGGAGCAATATTCTTTTTTAAGATTTCCTTAATTGAAATAAATGTCGTTGAAATCGGAGCTAAGTCGTAGGTATAAATTCTTTGAAGATTATCACCGACAAAAACCGCTTGCAAGGATTCCAGTTTTTGCTTAGTTTCTTCAAAGTCAATGCCCAATACTTTGATTTCAAGTTCTTTACTCATAATCGGCTAATAGCATTAGATAGTTGCTTTGAGAGAGATTTTAACATTTTTTTCAACCATTCCTCATTAGTCTGAACTGTTGCTGTAACACCAATTAAATTGTAAAAACTTGTTCCGCTCGGCTCTAAGGCATCAATAGTGACGACTCCCCAAAGTATATCCCCTGCCCTTTCAGTATGTTTGAAAATCTTGAAGCCCATAAAGTGATTACAATGAACTCCGGTATTTATAACAAATAAATCTAGTGCTAAGGTGTTGGTTTGATTCATAAAGGTGCATAATTGGTCTTGTTCTGTTTGGCTTAAACATATAGGGGTTGTGGGCGAAATGCTATGTGTAAGCAACTCATCGAAGTTTTTTTGAGGAGAATCATTTAGTAATGAAATATAAGTAGGTCTCAAATGATTATCTGGAGAAGGAATTTTCTTTACAATTTCATTTATATTGGGATTGTCAGGGGCAATTTTAGCAATAACATTTTCGTCTTTATATACTTCTCCAGTAAAAAATCTATAAATACCTTTTTTAGAATCAACTTTGAATGGGTATGAAGTTGTGTTAGAGATTTGCAAGCCGTGTTTATAACCGTATCTTGTATGTCATAACAAATAATCTGCTTCCTTTTCTAATCGTCTATCCTTGTTCTTGCCAGATTTTTGGTATTCCCAATATCGCAGTAACCGTTGCCACCACCATGCACTTGAGCCACTTTTGTAAAATTTATACAGATTGACTCTGAATATCTTATCATTATCTCTTTTGGGAGCATTTTCAAAAAAACTGTGAAAAATTGACCTAACAAAGACTTCCTAGATTCAGTAGATCCAAATTTGTAAAAAAGCCTTTGCCAATTGCAGCCTAAATTCACTTGACGATTCTCGTATTTCCGTTTGAAACCCTTGGAATAATGGATAATGGATAATTGGTAATTGATAAATATGCTTGACGGACAACCGAATTTATCCATTACCAATTATCCATTATCCAATACGCGCAGCAGTTTCTTTCGATAATTGTCTGAATTTTGGATCTACTGAGATTAGATTGTTGCGAGTTTTAAAGTAGTCCCAAACTAACAAACCAACAGGCACACACACAAACCAACTGAAAATATAGCTACCAAAAGTGTAAGAACAAATGCTACGATTCTTAAAGTGGATTGAGTTTTTGCATCATTAATACCTGCAATGTTATATAAACTTTGGTCTGCCTCCATTATCAAGCCAAAAACTGTTGTTAAAGCGGGCAATACGATACCAACAATCAATACAAGAAAAATTGTCCTAAATTTAAGCATACCTTTTTCTAAAAGAAATTAGTTCATATTTTGTAGTGATAATGACTCACCCAAATTTCAAATTGGGTTTTAAAACAGTTTGTAATTGTTGCGACAACTTGCCTTGCCTCGTTAATTTTTCCTTGATGCAAATAATTATAGGCAATACAACATTTTATTCCGTTTTGCCAATATTCAGGCTCTTTGTAGATTAGCTCCAAACTGTTATCGGGCAAATCTTTGAGAATGGATTTATAAAACTGAAACTTTTGAAAGTCGCATTTGCCATCCAATTCAATTTGGTTATCGCAAGCGGTAAAACTGTTTTCGATTTTACTTGCCTGTTCGTAATCGGTTTCGTAAAGTCTTAAAAAATCGCAGTAATGGTAATAGTCGCCCATTTCGATTTTCAGACAGTTTGACATCAATTGAAAAATCGTTAGCAGTAAATTGATGTCATAAGGAAAACCGAGCCAAATGTCCTGTGCCCGCATAAACGAAGTCATAAACAATTTGTTTTCACGAATCGTAAATTTCAGCCGAGTTATGCAAGGAACGAATTTCGGATTTTTTAAATCATACTCTGGATTGAAAATCGTAATGCTGGCGTGCAGAGTATTTGGCTCTTCCGTAAGTCGCTTGACGGCAAGTTCAAATTGATCGGTATCCTCGTCCCAATGAAAAATTCGATTACCGTAACCTGCTTTTAATTTGCCGTTCGTGAAATATTTAAGCAGGTAAGCATATATTTTGTAACATAATGAAAATGCGGAAACACGCTACGCTCGTAAGTGTGCCTCTTCGCCCTTACGAGCGTAGCGGGCTTCTGCATTATGTCATATTACTTTT
>JANPDZ010000845.1:0-5682 GCA_031431735.1 Acidobacteriota bacterium
GGCAAAGACCTTGACGGACGCAGCCTGACAGTCAACGAAGCCAAACCGCGTGAAAATCGCACGGGCGGCGGCGGCGGCGGCGGTCGCGGTGGATACGGCGGCGGCGGCGGCGGCGGTCGTGGCGGATACGGCGGCGGCGGCGGTGGTCGTGGCGGCGGCGGCGGCGGCGGCGGAAATCGCGGCGGCGGCGGCGGCGGCGGTTCACGCTGGTAATAATCGCAAATTTATTGCAAAAGAAAAGCCTCGGGCAAATGCCTGAGGCTTTTTTCTTTTAGAATATTTTTGGGGACAGTTTGAATTTAGCTAATAATTAACGCGAATTCAACATTAGAAATCTCGAACTTAGTCGGTGCAGTAACGTTCTTTCAAATTCAGTTCTTGCGCGTCTGTTTGACGATTTTCGGTTTGGGTTTCGGTTTCGGCGGAACAAAACTTTCAACTTGCGTTGGCGCTTTTTGAGTTTCAGTGAGCGATTTTTTGATCTCGAACGATTTGCCGGTGACGAGTTTGCCGTCAATGAAAATATCTATCCGGTAATTTCCCGCCGTCCAGACTTTGTCGGGTTTGCCCGTAAAATTGACGCGGTTTTGTTTGCCGTTGGTTTTGTAGCTGACGGTAATGACTTTGGTTTCAGCTTTGACACCTTTGACGTCAACCGCGACAAAATTCATTTTGACGGTCGCCGGTTTGGACGAATTAAGCTGCACGACGCAGTAAATCGGAATATCGGTCGTCAGAAAGTTCTCGGCAATTTCGCCCGCTTTGCCTTTGCCGTCGTCTTTCGCGAGATGAATATCTTCAACACCGACAGTTTCCGGTTCTTGAGGTTTTTCTTCAATTTGAGCGAATGCGCCCGAAGCAAAAATGAGACAAAGCAATGAAATAAATATAATTTTCATTTTAGGTGACTCCGAAACAACCGGTTTTTGACTATTTCCTGCCTTTATTGGTGCGCAAACTTTGGATTTAGTTGCACGACGAGCACGAAAAATTATTTACATCTTCGCTTGGAAATGCTTTAACAGCTATTTTAAACCTAAGAAATGGAACGCGGATTTGCGCGGATATTTTAAAAAGAAATCCGCGCAAATCCGCTAAATCCGCGTTCATCCGCGTCCTATTTTCCTACTCTTTATCTTTCAATTCCTACTTTTCAAACAAATGCGCGCGACGCGATTTTTGACATTTTCTTTGATGAATTTTCGATCTCTTTCCGCAAAACTGCTGCGTCACCAATCTCAATCGTCTTGATGCCGCCAACATTTTCCAAACCGCAAGCCGCCGAGGCAATGACCGGAATTTTATGCGCGGCGGCAAGAAGAAGACGGCGCGGTTTATGTTCGACAAAGGCGGGCAAAACGACCAGATCGGCAATTTCGAGCCAATCATCGCCGCCTTTTTCCCAGTCAAAGCCGCGCCAAAATTCCGCATCTTCAATCGTCGCGCCGAGCGTGATGAGTTTGACATCTAAATTCCGAATCGCCTCGCGCAGTTCATAACAACCTTTGCGCCCGACGGTCGAAGCCGGAAAAACGATTGTAAATTTCGCGTTTTGACTTTTGGTAAATTCTCGCGTTCCGGGCAAATTCCAGTTTAAGAGTTCGCTTCGATCGCCGAAAAGCGCGGCGATTTCGGTATGCGGCGTAATGATCTTCCGCGCATTTTGCAGGGCTTCCCGTTCGGCTTCGACAAGCCAATTTTCAGCGCGAAAATCGCCCAGTGTTTTGCTTGTCGGGTGCAGCGAAAATGCAAGATCAAGCCGTTTTTGAATCTCGTTCATCGGCAAGGCGTTCATCAAAACGTCAAAAGTCCTGCCGCCAAGATGTCCGTTTTTCCACAAAAAAGGCAAAAGATTTTGCGTGACGACGATGTGCGTTGCGTCATAAGTTAGTTTTTTCGCGTAAGAATCCGCCAATTTTTCCGCCATCGTGAGCAAAGATTTTTGCCGCTCGGCGCCTTGCGCGGCGAGTTTGCGCGAACGGTAAGCGCGAATCAGCGTTACCAAAAGACTCTGTCTGACATTGGCAAAACCTTTCGTTTCCCACGCGTAATTTGCTTTTTTAAGTTTCTTTCCGTCGAGCGGAACAAACAAAAAATCTTTCGATGTGTGCGCTTTTTGAATGTATTCATCAAATTCGGACGCGAATTCATCAAGCAAATACGCTGTTCGCCCGAAATCTAAACCAGCGTCCGCCTTCAAACTTCGGAAACAACTTTCGACACCGCAGGTCGCGCAGCTGTTTGGCTGAGTCGAGAGTGAAGAGTCGGGAGTCGCGAGTTTTTGAATCTGAATGAGAGTTTTGCTTTTTTGTTTTTCGCCTTTGAAGATGACGCACAAATGGTCTTTGCCGAGTTTGGCTTCGATGCGAAAAGCGTTTGGCGAACGAAACCGGAGATCAACGTAATTCCAAAAAACGGTCGCGTCGCGTCCCTTCTCGGCAAGCGAACCGGCGATGACCTGCGTGTGCGCGTGGCGTTCGACGATCTCAAAATTCGCTTGCAGTGCCGCATCATAAAGTGCGTTCGAGATCTGACACAAACCGCCGCCGACATTCGGAACGATACAGCCTTCGCGCAGTTCGCGCCCGACGACGTAGCCTTTCAAAGCATTGGCGCGTCCCAAATGTTTCCAAAAGCTAAAGGTTTGATTCGCGGGAATTTCCAAGCCGTTCAATCTTTGAACGGCGAGGCGCAGATTATGAACTTTTCCGGCAAGCAGAAATTGTTCCTGCGGCTCACTTTCCGTCCAAAGCGGCGTTTTTGATTCAGCAATGGCTGGGTGATTCGTTAGACTTTCCGCTCTTTGAAATCGTTTGACTTCGGAATTTAAAAGGTTTTCCGCACCGCGTTTTAGTTGAAGCAAAAAGGCTTTCAAGTTAAAAATTAAAGCCTGCGCTCTGGTGTGCGTTCGTTTTTCGATTTTTATGGTGGATGTTTTTTGCATTTTTAAGATTTGACGGCGAATTCCTCAATTTATATGAACCCACAAAGTCTCAATTTTTGCAAGATTTGTTCCAAATTAAGCCATTACTGAGCGGTCTAAAAATTGCAAGAGCTTTGAAAACTAAGAAAATCTGCCTGCGCACACACACGAAAAAACCGAAAAAAACCATTTTTACCAAATCTTTTTTGGAAGTTTGCTTTCGTCTGTGTGCGTGTGTGCGCGCAGGCAAAAATCTTAAAATATTTGATAATTTTCAAGTACGCAAAAACTATCCCGCTCAGTAATGAAATTAAGTAGAGCAATTTTAAAATTATCTGGTGTTTTTGTCTTCGTTCAGAGTTCAGTTCAAACTTTAGTTTGTCCAACCGCCGCGCTTCGCTAGCGGTTTAGCCGCCTAAAGGCGGGACTCAGAACTTTTACCAAACCCGCGAAACCTAAAACATTGCTCTATTTAGTTCTTTGATTAAGCATTATTTTTTATTGTCAAATTTCCCGGTTTTACCTTTTGCCTTATTATTTACCAAGCCCGCGACCATTTATTGCCTTTGTGTTCATCATCTCGAAGCGAAGAATCAACGCCCGCTTTCATTTCCAGCAATCGGCCGACGAGCCAGAGCAGATCCGAAAGCCGATTTAGATAGGTAATGATTTGCGTGTCAACATTTTCACCGGATTCATCCATGCGGACGACGCAACGCTCGGCGCGGCGGCAAATGGTGCGCGCAATATCAAAAGCGGCAGCAGACGAAACATCGCCCGGCAGGCTCCAATCCGACAAAATTCCTTCCATATTTTCGATGCGGTTCACTTCTTCGGTCAGATGTTTGATCATTTCCGGTTCGACGTAAGGTTTCGGCGAGTCTTCAAATTTCGGATTCGCGACCGAACCCGCAACCAGAAATAATTCACGCTGAATTTTTTTCGTCAGTTGGTTGATTTCTTCATCGCCGCAGATCGAACGCGCAAAACCCATCGCCGCGCCCAGTTCGTCAATCGTGCCATAAGTTTCGACGCGAAAGTCCGCTTTTGAAACGCGTTCGCCGCCGATTAATGCAGTTTTCCCCTTGTCACCTGTTTTGGTTGCAATACTCATATTTCAAAGGTAAAAGTTGAGAGGTGAAAAGTAAAAAGTGAAAAGGTGAAAAGGTGAAAAAGTTTTTAAGCTAATAGTGGCAATCGCTTTTACCCTTTTATCCTTTTCCCTTTTTCCCTTTTTACTTCATAAAGCAATTCGAGCATTCCGTTGTCTTCTTTCTTATGTTTGCAGACGTTGCACGAAACCAATCGGAGCGGAATTTCACGAATCAATTCAGGAAAAAGCGGGAGTCCCGCGCCCAAAAGATGCGGCGTGATGCCGAGCGAAATTTCGTCCACCAGGTCTTCGTCCAAAAAACTTTTCGCTAATTCGCCACCGCCCGAAAGCCAGATATTTTTGCCGTCTTTCGCCTTTAGATTGGCGATAAATTCCTTTAAATTCTCGGAAACGAGTTCGATGCCGTCAACGCCGATTTCCTTCAAATTGCGGGAAAAAACGTAAGTTTCCATTCCCTGATACGGATTTTTCGCTTTCCCTTTTGACGGAAACATCGAAAGGGCGTGTTCAAGCGTTTTGCGCCCCATCAGCACAACGTCAATTGTTGTAAAAAATTTTGTCCAATCATAATCCCAATCCATCGAAAGCCAATCAACCGCACCGTTTTTGCGGGCGATATAGCCGTCCAAACTAACACCGAGTCCGAGCACAACTTTTCGCATAATATTTTCTCCTTTTTGTCTGTTTTTTTGCAAAGATTATATGCTATTGTATCTGCATTATGAAAATGATTTTGTTGACGATGGTTTTAATTTTGGGCGCAATGAGCGTGACTTTTGCGCAATCGAAGGACGAAAAGATCAAGGGTGAAGTCCGCAAGGTAATGGACGAACAGGTTGCGGCGTGGAACAAGGGCGACATCGAAGGCTTTATGAAAGGCTATTGGAATTCGCCGCTGATGACTTTTGTTTCAGGCGATAATGTCACAAAAGGCTGGCAGCTGACGCTCGAACGCTATAAAAAATCTTATGCGACACGCGCTATAATGGGTACTTTGAGTTTTACGGATTTGGAAATAACCGTAACGAGCAAAGAATCGGCGGTTGTGCTTGGGCGTTTTACATTGGTGCGCGAAATGGATAAGCCGACGGGACTTTTCACGCTCAATTTTAGAAAGTTCAAAGACGGCTGGAAGATTATTCTCGACCACACATCTTGATTTGGGTTTTAGATTTTGCGCTTTGAATTGTAAGATTTAATTATTGTCGGTTATTTTTGACGACAAAATTTATTTTGAACAAGGGAAGTTTATGGAAAACAAACAAGCGGAAGAATTAGAAAAGTTAAAATCAATTATCAGAGATGTGGAAGTGGCGATGTTGACGACGAATGACGGCGGCGTTTTGCGGTCGCGTCCGATGCAGACGCAACAGGCTGAGTTTGACGGTGATTTGTGGTTTTTTACGAGTTCAAACACGCATAAAGCCGAAGAAATAGAAAAAGATAATCGGGTTAATGTCAGCTATGCCGCGCCCGCCGATAATAGTTATGTTTCAATTTCGGGAACGGCGGAAATCGTTACTGACAAGGCAAAGATGGAAGAACTTTGGAGTCCGATTTTGAAGGCGTGGTTTCCGAAAGGCTTGGACGAACCTGACATAATTTTGCTCAAAGTTAATGCCAATCAAGCCGAATATTGGGACTC
>JANPDZ010000846.1:0-7739 GCA_031431735.1 Acidobacteriota bacterium
GTTCCACGTTCCAAGTTCCACATTAAAACGAAACCGACCTGGAACGTGGAACTTGAAACCTGGAACAAAATTACCGCCTGAAGGCGGGACTCAAAACTTAGAGTTTGTCGTTGAATAATCCGATGACCAGTGCCCAGGCATCTTTGGCGGCGGTTTCGTCGTAAACTTCGGGGCGCGTATTATTAAAAAACGCGTGGTCGGCTTCGTATTTAACACTCGTTACGGGTAATTCGTATTTTTCGCTGATTTCTTCCAAAAGCGTGACTTTTTCGGCGTTGATCCATTGGTCTTTCGTTCCCGAAACAAAAATTGTCGGCGCGGTTAAGTTTTTCAAAACATCTTCTTCGGGAATATCACCGTAAAAAGGCGCGGCGGCACTCAAACCTTCCAAAAGGCAAGCGGCGCGCAAACTGTATGTGCCGCCCAAACAAAAACCCGTGATGCCGAAATGCGCGAATCCGTATTTTTCACGCACCGTATCAATCGTGTTTTTGATCGTGTCCAAACCGTCTTCGATTTTGAGTTCCTGCATCATCGCTCCGGCTTCCTGCGGATTGGCGGCGACGCGTCCGCGATACAGGTCGGGCGCGATTGCCGTAAAACCTTCGTCTGCATAACGGCGCGCGATGTCTTTGATATGTTCATTTAAACCCCACCATTCCTGAATGACGATGACGGCTTTGCCGTTTGATTCAGACGGTGTTGCGACAAAAGCGGTCGTTTCTCCGCCCTCGGTGTTAAAAGATAAAGTTTCGGTTGTCATAAAAAAATCCTCCTTGAAATTTGTTTGGATTGATTATATCAAAAGTTGAGAGTTACGCATTTATGCGTGAGAATCGTTTCTTTACGGAAAAGTTTCGGGATTTCTTTAAACTTGTCTAAACAGCGCGGTTTTTCACGGTTGAAGCCGTTACTCTGAACTTTTACTTTCTTTTAACTTCAAACAGCGGCGAATTTTTCTTTTCGCTCGTCGCAAAAATTGATTTTCCGTCTGCCGAATAGCCGACCGCTTCGCCTTGTTCGCGTGCGCCGAGTTCGACGACCGAAGGAACTTCTTTCCAGATCGCATCGAAATCTTTCGCCGTTTCTGGCAAAACAAGTTCGTAAGCGTTGAAATAATCGCAGATAATGGCGCGCTTGCCGTCAGGCGAAATATCGCCGCCGGTAAGAAAACCGTTCGGAATTGCGGGAACGCTGAAATCGGCGATTTTTTCGAGTTTGTTTGTTTTATTCAAATCAAAATCGTTTTTGATTTTATAAACCGCCGATGCGCCGCTCAGACGTTTTGAGAGAATATAAATATCGCCCGTGTTTGGGTGAACCATCAAAGTTTCGGCATCGTGTCGCGTTTCGGGATAAGTGAATTTGATTGCTTCCGCACTTTCGGTTTCTATCGGATTTTTTTTGCTTGAAGATTTGTTTTCGGCGGAAACTTTTGGTTCTTTGACGCGATAAACGGTAAAGTCAGCGCGGCTGCGTGTGTTGTTGCCGATGTCGCCAATATATAGAAAACACTCGCCGGCGGCGTTTTTGATTTCGGCAATGTCTTCCCAATCAATATTTTTCGCGTCCGTCACTTTCCAGGTTCCAAGTTTTTCACCCTGTTTATTGAGCGCAAAGATAAAAGCATCGTCGCCCGAATCATTATGCGTCCAGAGAACGTCTGATTGACATTTTGAAGCGGCGATTCCGCTGCTTTCCGTAATTTCGCTTGATTGGATTTTGCCTGTAACCTTTGGTTTGTCATAATTTGAGTTGGAATTTTCGTTTGTTTTATTGCTGTTTCCGGTTTTGCTTGAAAAAACTGAAGAACAACCTGAAAAAATTAAACAAACAAGCAAAAATGATATGACAAATGCGAAAAATTTAGTTATAGTTTTTTGCGACATAGTATCTAAATGTATGCCCAAATATGGACATTTTCTTTAGTCAACACTTCTAATGAAACTGCCTTTGAAATCTAACTTCAACTTCAAAGGTCTGATGTTTCTCAGTGTCTGTAATCGCCATACTCTGACGATATTGTGCGCATCTTTAAGATTCGCGGACAGTTTGGTTTTTACCGTCCAATCAATCGGATGTTGACAATAGAGAAAGATTACAAGTTTATGAGGCGCATTGTCAAGGCGGTGAAATGGGCAGGTTTGCACAATGAAAGTCTGGATCAAACAACCTATTTGTCAAGATTTGGCAAGAGCCTGAATGAATGTTTATAATACTTCACCAAATGGATTATAACGCATTGTGCCAGACGAAGTTTAGAAAAACTTTTTTCGTATTTTAAACGTAGAGAATTTTAGGTTATACCCCAAAGATGATTGTCGGAACTGAATGGCTCGTTGAAGCCGAAGAATGTAACGAAAATCTGTTGCGTGACGAAAAACTTCTGCGCGCTGTTTTTTCGCGTATTATCAGCGATTTAGGCTTAAAAACGCTTGGCGCACCTTTATGGCATAAATTTGGCGGCGAAGGCGGCGTGACGGGCTTGTTAATGCTGACAGAATCGCATCTGGCTTGCCACACTTATCCCGAACACCGCATCGCAACTTTTAATCTTTACTGCTGCCGCACGCGTCCGACCTGGAATTGGGAAGAAAATTTAAAGGAAATGTTGAGCGCAACTGAAGTGAAAATAACGAAGATCGAACGTGGAAACTCGAAATCCGAAATCCAAAATCCAAAATCCAAAATCGTGGGGGGTGAAGTTTGAGCGTTCTGAAAGCAAATTGTCCGTCGTGCGCCGCGCCGATCGAGTTTCAAAAAGGCTCGACGATTGTTTTAGTTTGTCCGTTTTGCCGTTCAGCGGTCGCGCGAACCGACCGCGGTTTAGCGGATTTGGGCAAAGTTGCGGAAATTCTCGATTCCGAATCGCCTTTGAAACTCGGGCTCAAAGGTCATTTCAAAGGTCAGCGATTTGAGCTGACGGGACGCGCCCAATTGCGCCACGAACTCGGCGGTGTGTGGGACGAATGGTATGCGACATTTTCAAATGGTTGGGTCGGTTGGCTCGCCGAAGCGCAGGGCAAATTTTATCTGACATTTTACCAGCCGTTGCCCGAAGGCGCGCAAATTCCGTCTTTTGAGCAATTACAGCTCGGACAAACGATTGAAGCGATCCCGAGCCAAACGCCATTGATGGTGACGGAAAAAGGCACGGCAACATCGGTCGCCGCAGATGGCGAAATTCCATACAAATTAGAACCCAACGAGCGAAGCAATTACGCCGATTTATCAGGCAAAAATAACGCTTTCGGGACGATTGATTATTCGATTAATCCGCCGCGGGCGTTTGTCGGAAACAATGTCACGCTCGAAGAAATCGGACTCGGCGACGCGAAGAGCGTCAAGCGCGAAGCGCAGAGAGTTTCGACCGATGGAGTCGGTTGTCCGAATTGCGCCGGACCGCTTAGTTTGACCGCGCCCGACAAAACCGAGCGAGTCACTTGTCCGTATTGCAATTCGCTTCTTGACGTTAATCAAGGAAAATTGACGTGGCTCAAAGCCTTGCTGCCGCCGCCCGTGCCGCCCGATTTTGTTTTGAAGGTCGGAATGGAAGGCATCTTTATGAACGATGCGAAATTCCGCATTATCGGCGCGGTCGTTCGCAGCGTAACAATCGAAGGTGTCAAATATTTCTGGCACGAATATCTGCTTTACAATCCGTTGATCGGTTTTCGCTGGCTTGTTCACAGCGATAATCACTGGAATTTTGTCGAACCTGTCAATCCGGCGGAAGTTGAAAGCACGCAAATCTACGGCACCAGTTCGACTGTTAATTACAACGGAAAAGCCTACAAAATTTTTCAAGATGCGCCCGCGATGGTCGAATTTGTGCAGGGCGAATTTTACTGGCGCGTCGAACAAGGCGAAACTGTGCGGGCAACTGATTATGTCGCTGCGCCGCTGATGCTTTCGCAGGAAGCAACCAACAACGAGATCAATTGGTCGGTTGGCGTTTATCAAACCAACGCGGATATTGAAAAGGCTTTTAACATTACGGATTTGCCGAAACCGTGGTCGGTCGCGCCGAATCAGCCTTTTACGGGCGGATTTTATATCAAGTGGGGCTTTGGCTTGCTCGGGCTTTTGCTTCTGGTGGCAATTTTTATGCTTCCGTTCAGTACCGGCAATACACCGCTCAATGAAACTGTAACTTTACAGCCGACGGCAAGCGCAACCACGCCGCAGACGGTTTTTAGTCAGCCGTTTGAATTGAAGGGCAATCGCAATGTGCGAATTACGGCAAATGCACCGGTCAGCAACGCCTGGGCGGATTTGGATGTTGATCTTGTCAACGAACAAAATCAGGAAGTCGAATCTGTAAATATTCCGATCGAATATTATTCGGGCTCCGACAGCGACGGTTCGTGGACGGAAGGCGGTCAAACGCAAGACGCGATGCTTTCGTCTTTGCCGGGCGGAAAATACACTTTACGCGTCGAAGGAACCTGGCAAAATTTTCAACAACCGATGTCCGTGACGGTCAAGGTTGAGCAGAATGTTTCGCGCGGCGTGAATTTCTTCTGCGCGTTTGTCGTATTGGCAATTTTGCCGATTCTGGCACTGTTCAGAAAATTTGCGTTTGAATCGCGCCGCTGGAGCGAAAGTATGTTTGGCTCGACTTCCAGCGGTGGTTCGGATGATGAATGAGAGTGGAGAGTAGAGAGTAGAGAGTGGAGAGTAAAATCTTTAGACTCTCCACTCTCCACTCTCTACTCTCTACTAAAAAAATATGGTTAAATCACTTTTCTTAATTTTCGGAATCGGAGTAGTTCTGATGTATGCGTCGGCTTCGTGGTTCGGTTGGGAATTTGCCAATTCGGGAAGCAATTCAAGACTTGGAATGCCGTTTATTTACGGCGGTTTTCGTGGAGGAAAATAAATGCTGAATCTTTTATCAAATATAATTCCGTTTGCTTTTATCGTTAAACTCGAAGAACTGTTGCCTGTGTTGGTGACAACCGTGATCTTTGTATTTATTGGCTTAGTTGTTTTTGCCATTGCCTTTTTTGTCGTCGTCAAAATTACGCCGTTTTCGGTTAAAAAAGAAATCGAAGACGACCAGAATACGGCGCTTGCCATCATTATCGGTGCAATTATTATTGGCGTCGCCTTGATAATTTCGTCGGCAATTCAAGGCGATTCAACGTCTTCAGGTAATAGCGGCGGTAATATTCCGACGGCAACACAGGGAAAATAGCTGTCCTGCGCCCAACCTCTGATAATAAAGAGAAGGTTATGAGTAGCTTGATAGCCCAATGTCCATCGTGTGCCGCGACCGTTGAATTTCAACAAGGTTCAACAATAGTTTTGGTTTGTCCGTTTTGCCGTTCGGCGGTCGCAAGAACTGATCGCGGACTTGAAGATTTGGGCAAAGTTGCGGAAATCACCGATTCGCTCTCACCTTTGCATGTCGGTTTAAACGGCATCTGGCGCAGACATCGTTTTGAACTCACGGGGCGCATCAGAAAACTTCACGAACTCGGCGGTTTTGGGGACGAGTGGTATGCCGTTTTTTCAAACGGCTGGGTCGGCTGGTTCGCCGAAGCACAAGGGAAATTCTACTTAACTTTTTTTCAAGAACTTTCGCCGGAAACTTGGCTTCCGGTGTTTGAACAGCTTCAACTCGGTCAACAAGTTTCGCAAATTCCGTCAAAGACACCGTTAATGGTTGCCGAAAAAGGCACGACGACTGCTATGGCGGCAGAAGGCGAGATTCCATTTAAATTTATTCCCGGCGAGAAGTCAGATTATGCCGATCTATCGGGCGAAGGCGCTGTTTTCGGAACGATAGATTACGGTAAAAATCCGCCGCAAGTTCTTCCGGCAGTTATGATTCGGGCGGCGGGGGTTACGGCGGCGGCGGGAGCAAACGAAGCAGTTATCCGACCGGTGGCGGGTATTCGGGCGGAAAGTAACACTATCTACGGAGTTGATTCGTAAAACTACCTCAGCGACAATACATATTTAAGAGATTTTTTACACGCTTTTTATGAATCGGACACCGTTACTTTTCCTTAACGTCTTTATCATCGCCACTTGCGGTTTGATTTACGAACTGCTTGCCGGAACAATCTCGTCTTACGTTCTCGGCGATTCGGTTACGCAATTTTCACTCATCATTGGCATCTATCTTTTTGCAATGGGTGTCGGTTCTTACCTGTCAAAATTCATTGATAAAAATGTCGCCGAAAAATTTGTCGAAATCGAATTGGCAGTTGCCGTTTTAGGTGGTTTTTCCGCGCCTTTACTGTTTTTTGCGTTTGCCAATCTGAGCTATTTCGCGGTCGTGCTCTACGGGATAGTTTTCGGGATCGGTGCACTGGTTGGGTTGGAGATTCCGCTGCTGATGCGAATTCTGGAGAAAGAACTCGCTTTCAAAGATCTGGTTTCGCGCGTTCTCGCTTTTGATTATATCGGCGCACTCGCCGCATCACTTCTGTTTCCGCTTTTTTTCGTGCCGCGTCTCGGTCTGACGCGAACGTCTTTGATTTTCGGAATGCTCAACGCCGTCGTCGGAATCTGGGGCACGTGGCTGCTTGAACCATTGATCAAAAAAAGCATCATTTACCTGCGCGTCTGCGGCTTTATTTTGATCGTGCTGCTCCTTATCGCGTTCATCAAAGCCGATTATTTAACGTCCTTAGCCGAAGATTCGCTCTTTGCCGACAACATAATTTACGCGAAAAGCTCGCCCTATCAACGCATTATCGTAACTAAAGGAAAAACCGGCTACGCGCTTTTCTTAAACGGCAATCTGCAATTTAATTCCTTTGACGAATACCGTTATCACGAAGCCCTCGTGCATCCGCCGTTTGCCGCTTTCGGCGCAAACCCGAAACGAATTTTGGTTTTGGGCGGCGGCGACGGTTTGGCGGTTCGGGAAATCTTGAAATATCCGTCGGTTGAATCGGTGACGCTCGTTGATCTTGATCCCGAAATGACAAAAGTTTCAAAATCGGTTCCCGTTTTGGGTGAACTGAATAAACATTCGCTTGATGATCCGCGTGTTTCAATTATCAATAAAGACGCTTTTGTCTGGCTTGATTCGGCAGAGACTGAACCTTTTGACGTTGCGATTATTGATTTTCCGGACCCGAACAACTTTGCGCTCGGCAAACTTTACACGACGCGTTTTTACAATCTTCTAAAAAAAAAGCTCAGACCCGATTCGGCGGTCGCCGTGCAAACGACCTCGCCGCTGATCGCGCGAAAATCTTTCTGGTGCATCATCAAAACGCTCGAAGCCGCCGGATTTTCGGTCAAACCTTATCAAACGACCGTTCCGAGTTTCGGCATTTGGGGCTACGCGCTCGCCAAATTAGAGCCGTTTGAAACGCCGGCCAAATTGTCCGACAACATTGAGCTGAAATTTCTAAACGAAAAGACTTTTGCCTCAATGTTTGAGTTTTCGGCTGATACTGATCTGCCAAATGAAGAAATCGAGATAAACCGCCTTGATAATCAGGCTTTGGTGAGATATTACGAATCAGAATGGCGGAGATTTGAATGATTTTTAAATTTTTACTTTCGGAATAACTGAAAACTGATAGCGAATAGCTGATAATAAAATTATGAGCGAGAATATATTACAAGAAAAATCGTATAAATTTGCTTTGCGAATAGTGAAACTGAGTCAGTATTTGAACGATGTAAAGCACGAGTTTGTTTTGTAGAAATAGATTTTGGATTCCGGATCGGCAATCGGAGTTTTGATTGAGGAAGCAAAACAAGGCGAG
>JANPDZ010000847.1:0-6824 GCA_031431735.1 Acidobacteriota bacterium
CAAAACCGACATTGCTGTTTATCGCCCGTCAAACGGCAATTGGTATATCAGCCAAAGTTCAAACTCGGCAACTGTCCAGGGACAATTCGGACTCTCGACCGACACTCCCGCACCAAAAGACTTTGACGGTGACGGACGCGCTGATCTGGCAGTCTGGCGGAGTTCGAATAAGACCTTTTATTCCTCGAATAGCAGTAACAACGCACTTCAAACCGCGACCTTCACACAATCGAGCACGGTTCCTGTTCCGGCAGATTACGACGGCGACGGACGCGGCGATTACGCGATTCGGAGCAGTGCCGATTGGATCATCAAAAATTCATCAAACGGACAAACAGACACGATTTCGTGGCAGCAATCCGGCGATCAGGAAGTGCAAAACGACTACGACGGCGACGGCAAAGTTGACATCGCGGTCTGGCGGAGTTCAAACGGGAATTGGTATATCCGCAAATCGGGGAGCAGCGGCGCACTTCGTCAAGAAGCGTGGGGAACAGCGGGCGACATTCCTGTTCCGGCTTTCTATCGGCGGTAACGGAAAGTTTCGGGTTTCATTTTGAAGTTTTTGAGATTGCTCGAAACTTCCGAATTAGTCGCTGAAAGCTAGGAATTTAATAGCGTCGGGTGCAACCCGACTTCACAGGGTTAAAGATTGAGGAACAGTTATGAATAGAACATTGGCAGTTTCGGCATTGATAATTTTAGGAGTTTTCACAACGGTTTTCGGACAGAATACGGACAATAAAAACAGCAGTGACCGGGCACTGCACGGTTCGGGCAGAATCAATGCCTCGACGCTCGGAATGGAGATCGATATTCCGTTCGGAGGTTACACGGGGCGCGGCATCAATGTCCCGATCAACCTCAGTTATTCATCAAAATTATGGCGGATGGATTCTGACGGATTTCAGCCGGTCGCGGGAGGCAATTATAGTTCGTGCTATGCCAACTATCTGGCGCGGTATGCGGAAGAATCGGCGGCGGGCTGGACGAGCAGTTTGGCGGTTCCATTTATCGAATATACGGGCGGGAAGAATTTTTATAACTTCGACGGTACGCCGATTTCTTACAGCGACGTTCAGTGTCCGGAATCGGGCGGCGGCGGCGGATCTAACGCGTATTATTACATCAGACGATTGACGGTTCATTTGCCGAGCGGCGAAACACACGAACTTCGCGCCGACGATACCCAAATTGCCTTTTCTTCGAGCGGCAACAGCGACCCGAACGGTCCATATCAGTCATATATGTGGAACGCGACCTTTTATGCGACCGACGGCTCGAACGTCAAATATATTCAGAACTCAGCAAACAATACTTATCGGCTTTTGATGCCGGACGGCTCATTTTACGATTTTGACGCGGGGACTTCGCAAGGTGCAGACCGCAAAGCCGTCAAATTTACCGACCGCAACGGCAATTTTACAACCTATTACGCACCCGGTAGCGTTGATGACCAAAACGTGACGCATCCGAACGGCTATTGGAAAGATACATTGGGCAGAAATATTTCGATTCCGCTCGCTCCGCAAGCACCGACCGTCCCGACGACCGCCGCGAATCCGCAAGTTTACGCGATGCCGGGAATGACGGGAACATACAAACTGCACTGGAAAAAACTAAAAGATAACACGGCTGGCGAAAGCGCGTTGACGGATTTTTCACAAAACCTGAAACCAATCGGAGATACGTATCTTTGTTATAATTCGCAAGGATTTCCGGCGATCTGCGTTTATCCGGCGGGAGTTTCACTTTTCAGCGGCGGCGGCAACAGCACGGGACCGCGCATCAATAATCCGACCATCTTTAATCCGGTTGTTTTAGCCGAGATCGAACTGCCGACCGGACAGAAATATAAATTCAGCTACGATATTTACGGCAGAATCGAGAAGATAATCTATCCGACGGGCGGCGAAGAATTGTTTCAATACAGCGTGGTGCCGACGCTTTCGACGCTCGAACCCGATAATCTCGTCAGCCTGACAAACTTCGGTGTCACGGATCGAAAAGTTTATCCGACCGCCGGACAGACTGCGAATTATCATTGGACTTACAGCGCAAACTATGTTTCTCCGCAAGGTTATCAGGTTACGACAAACAACCCTGACGGCACGCGAAGTGAGCGAATTCTGCATCAGGGAAATGATATGAATGTCATTTCCCAATTCGGCTACGACAACGCTCTGGCGGGAATGGCATATGAGGTAAAATCGTATGATAATTCAAATCCGCGTAAAATTGTTTCTAAAAAACTGACGAGCTGGACGAAAAAGTCTTTTGGAAATGCCGATTGGCATCCACGTGTCACGCAGGAAGAATCAATCATCTACGACCCGACGGGGAACGGCGTTTCGGCAACTGCAAAGTATGAATACGAAGGCGATTTGAATCAACGGGAAACGCCCGTTTTAACGAAAAAGAGTTTGCAATATGCTTTTGTGACGGCGGGCAGCGCCTTGCCGTCAACGCCGGTCAGAAGTTCGGAAACGACATTTTTGATCAATGATGCGAACTATCCGCAATGGGTGAAAGATATTTACAAAGCCCAAAATATGATCGGTTTGGCGACCGTTTCGGTGGTTAAAGACGGCGCGGGAACGATTGTGTCGCAGAGTGAGATGGCGTATGACGAAAGCGGTTATTCGCCGAATGTCGGACGCGGAAATCCGACAACCGCGAGAGTTTGGGACAGCACCAAAGGCGCATCAACAAGTTCGAGCGCGTATATTGCGACCCACGCCAAATTCGACATTTACGGCAATCAATATGAAGCGATTGACGCGAAAGGAAACTCGACAACGACCGAATTTGACGCAACTTATCACGCCTTCCCAATCAAAGTAACTTCCGCCGTTCCCGATCCGACTGGCATAAACGGTTCAAATACAGCATTTGAAACAACGGCAACTTATAACACAACAACGGGTTTGCCGCTGACGACGACCGATGCCAATGGTCTGGAAACGCGCATCACATACGACGCGGCGACTCTGCGCCCGCTCAATGTCAAGGTTTATTATCAGAACAATCAGGTTGGCGGAACGGCGGAAACCGTCTATCACGACGAACTGAACAATTATTGGGTGAAATCGCGCCAACAAACTGATACCAATGTTTGGGCAGAAAGCCTTTCGTATTTTGACGGTTTGGGACGCGCCTACAAAGCGGAAGAGGTCAATTCACAAGGCAATATCTTTGTCGAAAAAGAATTTGACGCACAAGGCAGAGTGAGCCGCGTGACAAATCCATTCCGAAGCGGTGAAACAAAGATTTGGACAACGAATGTTTATGACGAATCGAGCCGTATCAAGGAAGTTGTCTTGCCCGACGGCGCGAAAGTCAAAACCGATTACGGAGTTTCGACAGCATCAGGATTTATCGGCGTCACGAAAACTATCACTGACCAAGCGGATAAAAAGCGCAAGGGCATATCAGATGCGCTCGGCAGAATGATTCGGGTGATCGAAGACCCGACTGGGCAAAACTTACCGACTGATTATGTATTTGATACACTTGGAAACCTGAGAAAAACGACTCAAGGCGAACAATCGCGTTATTTTACACACGATTCACTCGGCAGATTGCTCTACGCCAAACAGCCCGAACAGCAAGCGAATACTTCGTTCAGCTATACGGATTCAATCACGGGCAATACGAGTTGGTCAGTCAAATACGAATACGACGACAACGGCAATATTACCTCGACCACCAATGCCGAAGGTGTTTCCGTAACAGGCACTTACGATAATTTCAACCGTCTGAAATTACGCAATTATTCCGACTCAACGCCGGATGTTGATTTCTTTTACGACGGTAAATATCTCAATATCAACGATCAACCACAAACGGCAAGCGGAAGTGCCAAAGGAAAAACGACGGGCGTTAAATCGTCGGTTTCGAGAACAAACTACACGAGTTTTGACAATGTGGGCAGACTCTTGACGAATCAACAAATCACCGATGGACAAACTTACCAAACGAGTTATGAATACGACGCTTTCGGTAAATTACTGACAGAAACCTATCCATCAGGCAGAACAGTCAAGATGGATTACAATCAGGACGGCGATGTGTCGAGCATTTGGGGAACGGTCGGGACGCAGAATCGGCTCTATGTCAACAGCATCAGCTACAACTCAAGCGGTGCGATTGAAAGGCTTCGTTTAGGAAACGGCAAGTGGGAAACGACTGCTTACAACAACCGTTTGCAAGTGACAGAAATCGGCTTAGGCAATTCGGCAACTGATAAGAGTTTGCTCAAACTTGAATACGATTACGGAACGAACACTCAAAACAACGGCTCACTCAGAAGTCAAAAGATCAGTTTCAGCGGCTTGAGTCAACCTTTTGAACAAACATACATTTACGACGACCTGAACCGCTTACAATCAGCCGAGGAAAAGGTCAGCAACGCGACAACTTGGAAACAAACTTTCGTTTATGACCGCTACGGCAATAGACGTTTCGATGCCGCCAATACGACGACGCTTTCCGCGTCAAACAACGTCACAAATCCAACAATTGACACCGCAACCAACAGATTTTCGTCAGGTCAAAATTACAGCTACGACAAAGACGGAAATCTGACCGTAGATGCCGAAAATCGTCGTTTTGTCTATGACGCGGAAAATCATCAAACACAGTTATTCGCTTCAAATAACAGTAGTTCAACGCCCGATGCGACTTACCATTATGACGGCGAAGGGCGAAGAGTCAAGAAAATATCCTCGACAGAAACGACCGTCTTCGTCTATGATGGAGGCGGACAACTTGTGGCGGAATACTCTACACAATTAGCAGAAACGCCGCAAGTCAGCTATTTGACAGCAGACCATTTGGGAAGTCCAAGAGTCATAACCAATGAAAACGGTGTGGTAACGACTCGCAAAGATTATATGGCTTTTGGCGAGGAAACCTACACCGCGCAGAGAACCTCGCCTCTCAACTACGACAATCAAAGCGAAACGCGGAAAGGTTACACGGGTTACGAGAAGGATGATGAAAGCGGTTTAGACTTTGCGCAGGCGCGATATTACAACTCAAAGCATGGCAGATATACAAGTGTTGATCCGTTGACGGCAAGCGCGAATATCAAGAATCCGCAGACGTTCAATCGTTACAGTTATGTCTTGAATTCACCATATAAATTTACTGATCCGCTAGGATTGATTTCAGAAAATGCGGGAAGTCCGTGCGGTACACGGTGCGCAAATAGTGGGGGTTTTGTTGACGGTTCGGCTTTTAGGGGAACTGATTCGACATTTGATAGCCTTAAGACTATTAATGAACTCAATAACGAGTGGTGGGCAGCAATTGTGGCAGTTTCAGCGGGTATCAGCGATGAGATGATAATGGCTTCAATAAACTCAAGATCGGCTGCATCGCCGCCACCGCCCACAGCAGAGCAAAATGAGGACGATGGTTACAATTATGCTAATGTAAGTATTACGGTTGGGGATGGAAGGCTAGTAGATAAAAAGGGATTGAGTATCGATGAAAATGGAAATGAATTTGAGATAACTTATCAACAATGGGAATATCCCATTGAATTTTACCTTTATAATCCTGATGGAAGTCCTGTGCCTGATTATACATATGAAATCGGAAAAACAAACTTCTTTGGAGATAGGGATATAAAAGGCAGTAATCAGCCAATGATATATTCGGTAACAGCGGAAGCGGATCCTGATTATGAAAACAAAAGTAATTACAAAATTTGGGTGCGCCCAAATAATCCTCAAGTTCCTGAATCTGAGATTTCTTTTAGATTGGAAGCTAAAGGTATAAATATTTCGCTTGTTAGATTTGCTCCCTTATCAGTGCCGATTTCAAGAAAACCAGGGCTTAGTGTTTTCCCATGTTTGACATTTCGTGGTTCATCTGAAAAATTCATGTTGCAAGTTTTAAATAGGTAAAATGGAAATGACTAAGAAATTACTAACTACAATGTGTTGTACAATATTTTTTTTGATCGGAGTATCTTCAGTATCAGGTCAGAAAAAAGAAATCTCTCTTCAAGAACAGAAAATAACTATTCAGATGGAAAAACAGCCTCTGGGAGAAGTCTTCAAGTATCTAATGGAAAATTATGATATTCCGATCGGTTTTGAAGAGTCGATTCTGGATAGGGAACATTCCGAGTATAGTTTCCAAACAAATTTACCGTCTGTCGGAAGGGAGAAGCGGAGGAGTTTAGATGGCAAGATCGATTTCGACATTGAAGTCGAGCAAGATTTTACAGCAGAGAAAAATCCAATTACCTTAGATATTAAGAATGGCAAATTAAGCGATGTTTTGGATCAAATTGTAAATCAAATGGCGAATTACAAATGGGAAATTCATGATGGTGTGGTCAACATTTTCCCCATTCGTGGTCGCGATAAGAGATTTGAAGAACTGCTCGAAACCAAAATTGAGATTTTCAATTTGGCGGCTGGCAAAACCGTTAACGATATTACGTTCCGTATTCTGATAATGAAAGAATTCAAAGGGTGGCTGAGTAGAAACAAGCTTCGCTTTAATCCTGCCCGTACAGGATCATCAATCCTCATAGATGCACAATACGGGCGAACCGTGGAAACAGAGATGAAATTCTCGGGATTAAGCTTTCGAGACTTACTAAACAAAATTACAAAAACCAAAAAAGGCGGGTGGATTTTGAAATGGCAGAGCGTTTTTGCAAACGGTGAGGAATACATTTATCTTGATATCTAGCTCCATACTAAATAACATTAAAAATTAATTATGGCGCTTGTAAATTTGAGAAAAACGATTCTAGGCGAACAATCGCGTTATTTCACACACGATTCACTTGGCAGACTGCT
>JANPDZ010000848.1:0-3052 GCA_031431735.1 Acidobacteriota bacterium
CAAATCACTGGAGAAGAGTATTTTTGATGGCAAGATTGTGTGGAATCCGTAATTGATACCACAATATATGCCGGCAACGTTGGCGTTGTTATCGTCCAATTTTGAAATTAGGGATACTGAGTCACACTTTTAATTACACCCTATTATTTTCAAACTGCTTATTAAAATTTGGAAAACATCTCGAAATTTGTTAGGCTTTACCTTAGTTTTATCCATCTAATAGGGAAATATAAAAATATGTTTAGTGATAATTTCAGACGTGGCGAAGGGAAAGGCAAGGGCAAGACCGGTTCGAAGGCGGCATCGAAACTTGCGGATCTGGGTTGGAAGGCTTTTCAAGTCGTCAACAAGGCTTTGCCCGAAGGTCAGTCAATTACGCCGAATTGGGCAGCGGAACCGCTTCTCAAATCTTATGAACGCACCGCGCCTCCGCTCGGGTTTCCGCGTGAAACAGATTCGCTTTGTCCGACGTGCGTTAAAAACGTCCGCGAAGGCGTGATTAATAAATCAATTCCGCTCGAAATATTGATGAATTCGCATCCGGGCGAGATCAAAGCGCAGATCGTCGAAGAAAACGGACAGGTTTTGATGCGTAAAAACTGCGCGACGCACGGCGAATTTGTGGATGTTCTGGCGACCGACGCGCGCTTTTTGGAGCGCATCGAAAGTTTATTTTACGGACGCGATTTCAAAGCCGCCGAAGACAAGCACGTGCATCATCACGGCACGTCCGACATCAAATTCGGACGCGGCGCGGTGCTCACGGTTGATCTGACGAACCGCTGCAATATGATGTGCAATCCGTGTTTTATGGATGCCAATCAGGTCGGCTATGTTCACGAACCGACGTTTGAAGACACCAAACAAATCTTAGACAATGCCGTTTCATTCAAACCGCGAAGACAGATCATCATTCTGTTTTCGGGCGGTGAACCGACGATTGCGCCGCATTTTCTCGAATCGGTCGCATACGCGAGAAAGATCGGTTTCTATCGCATCTTGGCGGCAACGAACGGCATCCGTTTTGCCGAAGACATCGAATTTTGTAAAGCCGCGAAAGAAGCCGGACAACACGGCGTTTATCTGCAATTCGACGGAGTTTCCGAAGAAAAGAACAAGCATCGCGGTGTCGGCAATCTGTTTGACGTTAAATTAAAAGCGATCGAAAACCTTGCGTCGGTCGGCATCAAAGTTACTTTGGTAACAACCATTGTTAACACGATAAACAACGACGCGATCGGCGAGATCGTCAAATTCGCGGCGGAAAATATTGATAAAGTTCAGACCATCGCCTTTCAGCCGGTTTCGTTCACCGGACGCGACGAAGATATTTCCGATAAAGATCGCATCGAACAACGCTACACTTTGGCGGGAATGACGCACGATTTGAAAGACCAACTCGACGGCAATCTCGCGCTCGAACCGCTTCGCGATTGGTTTCCGCTTTCGTCGTATTCAGCCTTTACTTCGGTGATGGATATGTTGCAAGGCGCCGACGCACCGTGGGGCTGGTCGTCGTGCAATTGCCATCCGAATTGCGGGATCTTTACGCTCGTTGTCGTCAATAAGAAAACTAACGAAATGCGTTCGCTGTTCGAGTTTTTCAACTACGAACAATTTATGCAAGATGTCGCGACGATCACGGACACAGCACGCGGCAAAAAATTGACGATGGCGCAGCTTGGAATGGCAATTATGCGAAACTACAACGCAGAGCGCGCGCCCGAAGGTTTTCCGATCTCGCAGATATTGAATCTTTTCAAACCGTCGTCGGCAAATTCAAATTCGGACAGAAACGACCGGATGCAGACCAGAGCGGAAGAAGATGTTTGGCGCGTTCTGTGCGTTGAAGGAATGTGGTTTCAAGACCTCTTTACATACGATTTCCGCCGGACGGAAATGTGCGTCATTCCATACGGCACACAGGACGGCGAGATCTCATTCTGCGCCTATAATACAGGTGTCGGTTGGCGGCAGATCGTCGAAGAAATGAACAAAACCGCGAGTTTGAGCGAATGGTATCAGGAACACGGCCGCCACGCCGTCTATGCCAAAGGCAAGGAAGTTCCGAACATCGGCAAAACGCGCAGTTTGAGTTTGCCAGTGATTGCGAAAGTCTTGCAGCAAGACCTTGATAAACCGACGGTTACGCCTTACTTGGTCGAAGAAGAAAAGGAAACAATCGGCGTTTAATTTCGGCGAAAGATTGCACAAATCAGAAACGAAGGAATGGGACGCGGACAAACGCAGATCAGGCGGATTAACGCGGATATTTTATAAATCAATCCGCGTTAATCCGCGTTCCATTTTAATGATTTTTCGCCACTTGATTCGCATTATCAATCATCAGTTATCAATTATCAATTATTTCAGAAGTTAGTAGCGGCGCATAACCACTGAAGATAGTTGATAACTGAGATTTGATAATTGACATAGCTTTTTCTCATCTTTAATCCGCCGCCGCTCTTGCGGCACGACCGCGCCAGATAAAATAAACCGGAATTCCCGTCAAAGCCAACAAATAGCCGATGCCGGCAGTGCCGGGCGCAAGATAAATGAGCGTTAAGGTTACAAACATCGAAAGCGTCAGAAAAATTATCGGTGTCAGCGGATAACCCCAGGTTCGATACGGTCTTTGCATTTTGGGTTTGCTTTTTCGCAGAACGATCACCGCCAGCACCGAGAGCGCGGCGGAAACCAAATCAACCGAAACGATATATTCAAGCAGCTGCGTATAAACATTGCCGAAAACCGGCGCCGGATTGCCTTCGGCATAAGTTACGGTGCGCGGCAAAACCAAAAGACATGCCCACACGCCTTGCGCCAACAATGCAAACGCCGGAACGTGCTTGGCATTCGTTTTCGCCATCTGCGCAAAAAGATAGCCGTCTTTCGCCATTGCGTAAGAAACCCGCGAACCCGATAAGATCAAGCCGTTGTTGCATCCAAAAGTCGAGATCATCAACGCAATCGCGATGATGATAACGCCCGGAGATTTGCTCCATCACGGCAGTTGCGACGCGGCCGTTCGGCGCGATTTGTAAAGCCGGCA
>JANPDZ010000849.1:0-14817 GCA_031431735.1 Acidobacteriota bacterium
CGGCGATGCAAGATCGAGATTCGCGTCGTAAAAAGCGCGGATCGTTCCGATGTCTCCCCAGTAATCTTTGAAAAGATGTGCCTGCACGTTGAATTTTCCAATTGCCGACGGAATGATCTCCTTGCCGAAATCAACCCTTGATTCGTCTTCTTTAAGAAATTCGATAAGTCTTTCGTAGTTAAAAACGTAAATTCCCATTGAAGCCAAAAACGGACGCTTCTCGCTTTCTTCTTTGGTTAAACCGAATTTTGTGGTGTCAACGCGCATTGATTCAAGTTCGTCGCCTTTCGGCTTTTCCTTAAATTCGACAATCCGCCCTTGATCGTCGGTTTTCAGCAAACCGAAATCTTTGGCTTCATCGGGGCGGCAGGGAACGACCGAAACTGTAATATCGGCGTTGGTTTCAAAATGCCGTGCTAAGAATTTGCGGTAATCCATCCGGTAAAGATGATCGCCCGAAAGTATCAAAACCGTGTTCACGCGCCAATCGCGGATGTGCGGAATCATTTGCCGCACCGCATCTGCCGTTCCCTGAAACCATTCCGGACTATCCATCCTTTGTTCGGCGGCAAGCACTTCGACAAAGCCGGTCGAGAATGCCGAAAACCGATAAGTGCGCGAAATATGCCGATTAAGCGATGCCGAATTATACTGTGTCAAAACAAAGATCTGGCTAATTTCGGAATTGATGCAGTTTGACACGGGAACATCGATCAGGCGATATTTGCCGCCGAGTGGTACCGCCGGTTTTGCCCGTTCTTTCGTCAATGGAAAGAGTCTTGTTCCCGCACCACCGCCTAAAATCACTGCTACGACATTTTCGTATTGAGACATAGAATTCTGGTATCTTTACTTCGCTTGGTTTTGAATTATAAATTTGTAACTTACGCCTTCTACAATAGCTTTTCTTGCGTCGGAATTTCAAGCCATTTCACATTGAACTTTGACATTTTCACTGAAAGCGTGGTAATTTGCCTTTCACTCTATTTGGTAAACATTTTTTCATTAGCTGAAGATTTTTGCCGGAGTCGTTCTTTTACAGACTAAAATTCTTTTGGTGGCAGTTTTTTAAATAAAAGCCCCAAAAAAGGGAAGTCGGGTGAAAATCCCGCACGGTCGCGCCACTGTGATGCGATTTCGGATTTCGGATTTCGGATTTCGGATTTAAATAAAAAAATCCGCAATCCGAAATCACAAATCCAAAATCGCCAAGTCAGGAAACCTGCTCGAAGTTTTTTAGCCGAAACAGTCTCGCGTAAAGACTTTTGGCTCAAGTCAGGTCGTTTTTGTTTTTTCCTATTCGAATAATAAAAAGTCCTGCCTTGCTTGTCTTTTGCGTTTAGAGACAAGTGATGCAGGACTTTTTTATGTTCGAACATTTCCGAAAACTTAACTTCTTAAACTTTGCATCTTTGCGCTTTGGCGGGAAACTTTTTGTTTTATTCTTGATTTTTCTTTTCGCTTTGACAGCTTGCAAAACCGAACAGACGCAAAACCAAACCGAAGTAAAAATGCGCGACATCGCCGACGATCTCGGGCGAAAGATAAAGATTCCCGAAAAGGTCGAGCGCGTCATTTCCTTAGCTCCTAACTTAACCGAGAACATTTTCGCGGTCGGCGCGGGCGATCGTCTCGTTGGCGTGACGACATTTTGCAATTACCCGGAAGCCGCTACTAAGATCGCCAAGGTCGGCGACACGATGAATCCGAATATGGAAACGATCATCGCCTTAAAGCCGCAGATCGTTTTTGTTTCAACCGCTTCGCAGATCGAGACTTTCACGAAAACACTCGAAGCCAACAACATCACGGTTTTCGTGACGAATCCGAAAGATCTGAGCGGCGTTCTGGCGAATTTAAGACAACTCGGCGAGATCTTTGGAACGATGGAAAGAACCGCCGATTTGCTCAATGAACTACAGGAACGCATTTTAGCGGTTGACGAACGGGTGCGCGACAAACCAAAACCAAAAACCTTTGTCCAAATCT
Source organism: Acidobacteriota bacterium (assembly GCA_031431735.1). Lineage (GTDB taxonomy): Bacteria > Acidobacteriota > Blastocatellia > Pyrinomonadales > Pyrinomonadaceae > JAFDVJ01. Next base: position 1,990 of record JANPDZ010000849.1, read on the forward strand.
CGAAAGAACCGCTTTTTACCGTCGGCAAAGAATCGTTTCTGACCGAGATCGTCGAACGCGCCGGCGGCGATTCGGTCACGAAGACGGTCGCGACCGCTTACCCGAAGCTCAGCAAGGAAACCGCGTTGGCGTTAAATCCGGACGCGATTATTCTTTCGGAAAGTCCTGACAACACGGAACCCAACGACGTTTTCAAAAACTCTCCGGCAATGAAGAATAAAAAGGTTTTCAAGATCAACGCCGATATTATTTCGCGCCCAAGTCCGCGCATCATTGACGCGCTGGAACAAATCGCGGACGCTTTGCATCAATGAAATTTCAAATTTCAAATTTCAAATTTCAAATCGGGCGTTTCGGCTTGGGGCTTTTGTTGTTATTGATCGCCGCTTTATTACTTGCTTCGTTTTTAGGAAGCGAAAAACTCTCGTTCTTTGAATTGACCGACGCGCAATCCGCGATTCTTTTCGACATTCGGCTACCGCGTGTTTTGCTTGGCGCGTGTGTCGGTGCGAGTCTCGCGGTCGCGGGCGCAAGTTTGCAGTCTTTGCTCAGAAATCCTTTGGCGGAACCCTACTTGCTCGGCGTTTCAAACGGCGCGGCTTTGGGAACGATGCTCGCATTTGTCTTTTTCGCAAACTTTGAATTTGCGCGCCCGGTTTGTGCGATTGCCGGTTCGAGTCTGGCGACGATCACGGTGTACAAAATGGCGCAATCGCGCGCCGGAATGAATGTCGAAAGATTGGTTTTGTCGGGCGTCATCGTGACGACGTTTCTTTCGTCGATCATTGTTTTGCTGACTTCGCTGCTCGATGCGGCAAAACTTCGCTCGTTCACTTTTTGGCTGCTCGGCGATCTGTCGCAAGCGACGACGAACGGTTTTTATTTAACTTCGGTCGTCGTCATCATCGGAACGATCGTTTTGAGTTCACAGGCGCGGGCGTTGAATCTAATGATGATCGGCGAACGCGATGCTTTCGATTTCGGCGTTGAGATCGGAAAAGTTCGCCTGATAGTTTTTGCGACCGCCAGCGCACTTGTCGGAATTTCGGTCGCGGCCAGCGGTTCGGTCGGCTACGTCGGTTTGATCGTGCCGCATCTGATCCGTCTGATGATCGGCAGCGATAATCGTTTCGTAGTTCCGTTTTCGGCCGTCGCCGGAGCAATTTTCGTCGTGCTTGCCGACACCATTGCGCGGGTCGCGATTGCGCCGCGTGAATTGCCGGTCGGCGCGATCACCGCGCTAATCGGTGCGCCGATGTTTATTTATTTATTGAGAAGAAATTGAAACGCAGAGAACGCGGAGAACGCAGAGGTTTTTTAAGAATGATTTTTACTTTCTCTGCGCTCTTTGCGAACTCTGCGTTAAAGAAATAATGTTAGAAGTTCAGAACATTTCAATCAATTATGGCGTCTGTGCGGTTGTGCAGGATGTATCGTTTTCCCTTCAAGCCGGCAAGATCATTGCGCTTTTGGGAGCGAACGGCGCGGGTAAAACGACGCTTTTGAAAGCTTTGAACGGAAGTTTGCCGATTACAAAAGGCGCAATTCTTTTGGACGAATATCCTTTGAAAGATTTCTCGCGGCGCGAGATAGCGCAACGCATTGCAGTCATCGCACAGGAAACCGAAACAAAATTCCCTGTCTCGGTTTTGGAATTTGTTTTGTCAGGCAGATTCGCGCACGGAACGGCGTTCGGTTGGGAAACCGAGAATGATTTGCGAATCGCGATTGAATGTTTACAGCTTTGCGATTTAACGAATTACGAATCGCGGCAGATGAATCAGCTTTCGGGCGGCGAACGTCAGCGCGTTGTGCTCGGCAGAGCTTTGGCGACTCAGGCGAAAAATTTACTGCTTGACGAACCGACCGCGAATCTCGATCTGGCGCATCAGGCTTTGATGTTTCGTCTCGTGCGCGAACGATGTTTGAGCGAAGATTCTGCGGCAATTGTTATCACGCACGATTTGAATCTCGCGTCGGAATTTGCCGATGAGATTATTTTATTGAAAAATGGTGCGATTCTGGCAAAAGGCGCACCCGAAAAAGTTTTGACCGAAGAAAATTTAAACGAAGTTTTCGACGTCAAAGTCCTGCTCGACGAAAATCCGCACAGCGGAAAACGAAGAGTTACGACGATTTATTGAATGTTTTGAGTCCCGCCTTTAGGCGTGAAAACGTTACGACTTATTCACGCCTAAAGGCGTAACTCTGAACTTAAACAAAAAACAAACGACGCAAAGGAACGCGGTGAAATTCCGCGACTGCCCACGCAACCGTAAGACGATTGCGGATTTGGGATTGCGGATTTCGGATTATAAGAATAAATCCGAAATTCCAAATCTCATTCGGATTGTGGATTTCAGATTGTGGATTTTAAAATAAATCCGAAATCCGAAATCCCAAATCCGCAATCGAAATGAGTCGGGAACTTTCGCTCGTTTGTTAAACCATTAACCAAATTTCCGCGCTGGGCGGAAAAGGAGAAATATGAACATTATAAAGATTTTAAGTTTGATTTGTTTTTTGACAATCAGCATTTGGGCGCAAACGGGCGCAACCTTGACCGGAACGATCTATTTAGACGGAAAACCTGTCAGCGATGCCGTCGTCGAGCTTCGTCCATCAAAAGATCCGACGCAAATAATAAAAACCAGAACGGATACCAACGGAGTTTACAGATTTGATAATTTGCCCGCCGAAACATATCAGATCTGGGCAGAAAAAAGAACGCCGGAACCGCGTGCCGGACTTGTCGGCGGCGCACTCGGCGGCGCATTCGACGCCGCAAAACTGAAAAGCGGACAAACAAAAACCGTCGATCTGAGACTAACGCTGAAAGTTTATGAAAGCAGTATGAGAATCCGCGAAACCGTCACCGTTTCAGCCAATACGCAGCAAACGGTCGAACAAATTTCCAAAACCGTCAATGTTATTGATGGACAAGAAATGCGTGACCGCGCCGATTTTTCGCTGGTTGAATCATTGAGAACGATTCCGGGTTTTCGTGTCGCGCAGCTCGGCGGTTTCGGACGCACCGCGAACATTAAAACTCGCGGGTTGCGCAATCAGGATACGGCAATTTTGCTTGACGGAATTCGTTTCCGCGACGCCGCTTCGATCACGGGCGACGCGTCGGCGTTCCTTTCCGACTTTACTTTAACACGTGTTAGTAAAATTGAAGTCCTGCGCGGTTCGGGTTCGTCGCTTTACGGCACGAATGCGATCGGCGGCACCGTTGATTTTCAAACTCCGAAGCCGCAAACCGGCTGGCACGGGCAGATCGGCGGTGCGTTCGGCGGTTTAGGCTTGGGACGTTTTCGCGGCAATGTTTCAAACGGCAACGAAAAGATCGGCTTCAACGCCGGAGTTTCGCGCACGGTTTATACAAAGGGAATTGACGGCGACGACGATGCGCGCAACACCAATTTTCAATCGCGCATCGAATACGACCCATTTGAAAAAACAAACATCTCGGCGCGATTCTTTGTTTCCGACGCATTTGTGCGGCTCAATTCAAATCCCGACACGTTCGGCGTTTTGCCCGCGACAAACGCGACCATTATCAACGCCGTTCCGCGTGTCAATTTTACGTCAGACATCAACGATCCCGACAATTCTCAGAAATCGAAGTTCTTCAACGGGCAAGTTGTTCTGACACAGATCATCAACGAAAAACTTATCTTTCAAGGCTCTTATTCAGGCTTGAAAACATCGCGCAAAAACGAAAGCGGCGTTCTCGGGATCGGTTTTCAGAGCGCGTCCGTCTCGATTTTTGACGGCACGATTCAAACTGCTAACGGACATCTGAATTACACGCCGAACAAATTCAATCAAATCACGGCCGGTTTTGAGTTTGAATACGAAAAATACAGCAACGACGGTTTCACACCCTCAGGCGCAGGCAATTTTTTCACCCGTGCACGGCAATCGAGCAATACTTTCTACGCGCAAGACCTGATCAGTCTTCTAAACGGCAACTTACAGATCGCGGGCGGCTTTCGCGCCCAGGTTTTTAGTCTGAAAGACACAACATTCAGCTTAAATAACGCGCCGTATTCAGGTTTAACGCTCCGGAATCCGCCGACTGCCTACACATTCGACGGTTCTGTCGCCTATTTCTTTGACAAATCGGGCACGAAACTCCGCGCCCACGTCGGTAACGGCTATCGCGCGGCGTCGCTTTATGAAAGATTCGGCACGTTTTACAGCACTTTCGGCACGCCAAGCTTTGTTGCGCTTGGCGATCCGAATCTCAAACCCGAAAAAACCATCGCGTTTGACGCCGGAATCGAACAAAATCTGATCGGCAATAAAGCCCGCTTGAGCGCGACGTATTTCTACACGAAATTGCTCAAAACGATCGGCTTCGGCAATGTCGTTCCGAACATCGGAACGACCACGCGACCGTTCGGCGGTTATCTCAACACAAAAGGCGGCATTGCACGCGGCGCGGAATTCAGCGGCAAAGTGAAGGCAACCGATTCGACCGATATTTTCGCGTCTTACACCTTTACCAACAGCGACCAACGCGCACCGCAGGTGACGGGTAACTCGAACATTTCGACGCTCGGCATTCCCGCGCATCAATTCACGCTCGTCGCTACTCAACGATTCAAACGCGCCTGGGTAAATTTTGATTTTCTGGCGACGAGCGATTATCTGGCACCCATTTTCGACACGAATAATTTCACGTTCCAAACCTACGTTTACCGTTTCAAAGGCAACCGTAAAGCCGATCTGACCGGCGGCTACACATTCGGATTCCGCCAAGAGAAATTAACCTTGCGTGTCTATGGAACGCTCGAAAATCTTTTCGATCAGGAATATTTCGAGAACGGTTTCCGCACGAGCGGCGCGACAGCCCGACTCGGCGTGAGCTTCGGCTTCTAAAGCATTTAACCGCGAAACACGCGAAACACACGAAAATAAAACAAAATTTATTTCGCGTCTTTTCGCGTGTTTCGCGGTTAACAAATCTTTCTGTCTTCGCATCAAAAAGAGTGTTATAATTTGAAAAAACCGGGAAGGTGCAAAAGATATGAAGATTTTATGTATCGCGATTTTGAGTTTAACGGCAGCGTTTTCCGTTTTTACGCAGACGAAAACCGTTACTAATTCCGATCTTGAGAAGTTTCGCGTGCAACGCGTCGAATCAGAAAAGAAGTTAAGAGAAGATTACGCGAAAATGGGCTTTCCTTCGCCCGAAGAAATCGAGAAACAAAACGCCCAACGCCGATTTCGGATGGAGCAATATTCAACTGAGCTAAGCGGACGGCGCACTCAAACGCAGAATGATCTGATCACCCGTTCAAACATCCTTCGCACCCAGATCGCTTCGATCAACGCGCAGATAAATTACCTTCGCGGGCAGGGCAATAATTACAACAATCAAAGTTTTGTTTATTCTTACGGCTCTGCACGCTACGGTTATCGCCGGAACGGCGCGTTCTTGCCGCAGATCGCGCGTCTTCCGCCGAATATGCGAACCGTGCAGGAATACGCGGCAATGTATCCGAGTTCGCAAAGCATTTTTAATCAATCAATCGGCAATGTTCGGATCGGCGGAAATATCGGAAACAATCGCGGCAATACACGCGGCGGCTACATCGAGCCAATCATTGTGAACAATGGCAATTACATCCAAACACAAGCCAATCAGCAACTAATCTATCTCGAACAAACCCGCGCCGGACTTCTCGCTCAATGGAGAATTTTAGAAGAACAAGCCCGCCGCGCCGGAATCAGGATTGATTAGAAACATAGATAAATTGTCCGTCAAAGGCGCAATGATAACGGTTGTCGAACCCGGAAAAACCGCCAAAACCGATTCAGCGGGCGAATATTCGATCAAACCCATCGTCCACGGCAAATTCACGATCAAAGTCACCAAAGAAGGCTATCAGGATTTCGAGGCTGACGAGATTGAAATAAAAATGGGCGACATGCGACATTTGGATGTGAGATTGGTGAGGTAATTAATTTTACTCGCTAAAAAGTTAATCTAAATTAAGAACAGAAGGTTATCGGAATTTTAGTTGTGTTATCTGATAATCTTCTGTTTTATGATAATCTTTTACAAGACTTTACCCTTCACACGGTACTTTTTCTTTGTTAAAGTCTAGTAATTAAAAATCTCAAGGTTTGAATAGTAAATGACAGTCAAAAGTTATAAAACAATAGATCTTTTCGCAGGTATTGGGGGAATTCGTCTTGGTTTTGATGCACATGGTTGTGTAAATGTTTTTACTTCTGAATGGGACAAATCCGCACAAACAATGTATGAAGCAAATTTTGGTGAGAAACCTTTCGGCGATATTAATGAAATTGCTCCTAAAGATATTCCCGATCACGATATTTTATTAGCAGGTTTTCCTTGTCAACCTTTTAGTATTGCGGGAAAAGGTCTTGGTTTTGAAGATACAAGAGGAACATTGTTCTTTAATATTGAAGAAATTTTAGAAGCTAAAAAGCCTAAAGCCTTTTTACTTGAAAATGTAAAAAGGCTCACTACTCACGATAAAGGGCATACCTTTGCAGTAATTTATGAAAAACTGAAAAAATTAGGCTATACAGTTTATTATAAAGTTCTTAATTCATTAGAATTCGGACTTCCGCAAAAGAGAGAAAGAATTTACATGGTCGGATTTAATGAACCGATACAATTTAGATTTCCAAAACCTCTTGGTTTTTACAAACCTCTTGCCGAATTTTTAGACCAAGATGAAAATATTCCAAAAGAGTATTTTGCTTCCGAAAGGATTAAATTGAACAGAATGAAAATGGTTAAAGGAATTCCTCCTGTGCCCTCAGTTTGGCATGAAAACATAGGAGGCAATATTTCTGCTCTTCCTTTTTCCTGTGCTTTAAGAGCCGGAGGAAGTTACAACTATCTTTTAGTAAATGGAGTTAGAAGATTAACGGGCAGAGAGATGTTGAGATTGCAAGGTTTTCCTGAAGATTTCAAAATTAATATTCCCTATTCCCAAGTAAGAAAAGTTGCTGGAAATTCAGTTTCCGTGCCTGTCATACAAGCAATTGCAGGTGAAATGATTAGTGCAATGGAACAAAACCAAATCGCAGTTAAAGAGTATATTCAAGCATCCCTATTTCAAACACAATATGAGTATCAGAGAAGCTAAATTCGCTATTGATAAAATTATTGCGAAGGCAAGAATTCATTTATATAAACCTATTCAAATAGCGGAAATTCTCTATCGAGATCGAACTGAAAAAGATATAAATCTCTCGGAACTACAAACTTATCGCAATGCCTCAAAGCGTTGGAGAGATGCAGTTTGTGTAAAGTTTCTAGGCAGAACAAGCACCTCATCGGCAAGGTATCAAGATGATATTTTTAATGATAATGCAATTCCACCATCAATCTTGAAAATTCTAGGTAAGGAAAACAGAACAAAAAACGGAATTGTTGAGGCATATATTTACCGAAAATTTGCTGAACGATTTTCTCAAATGTCAACGGGTAATGAATATTGTAGTTCTCACGACAAATCAAATTTTAGATTAGACGAATTCCTTGCATTATTTTGGAATGAACCCGGGCTGCGAAGAAGTATTGATAAGATTTATGAAATAGTTGTTTATTCTCTTTTCTCGGCACTTGTTGATATTTTGGAAGTTACTATTGAAGTAAGTATGAACTCGGAAAGATTATATATTCTGGAAGAGTTTGGCGATTTTGCGGAGAAAGTTATTCGGCTCACCCCATCACAAAATAAGTTAAAAGTTCCTGCAAAGATACATCGTGTCGGAGTTACAAATGCCGCAGACAGAGGTTTGGATATGTGGGCTAATTTCGGATTAGTAATTCAAATTAAACATTTGTCCCTGACCGAAGAACTTGCCGAAAATATAGTTGCATCGGTATCGGCAGACAGAATTGTAATTGTTTGCAAAGCAAGTGAACAAAAACTAATTGTTTCATTGTTAAATCAAATCGGATGGAAATCCAAGATTCAAAGCATTATCACAGAAAATGATTTATTAAATTGGTATGAAAAGGCTTTAAGAGGAATTCATTCAACATTGATAGGCGACAAAGTTTTAATGAATCTATCAGATGAAATAAAGATAGAATTTCCGGCATCCGACGATACTGAATTTTCATTGTTTTACAATCAGCGCGGTTATTCCAAATTGTCTGATACATTTTGGGTGTAAAAAAACAAATGAAATAAGAAGAAAATGCGGCTTTTAGTAATCGGATAAAATAAACACTCCATCGTTTAGAGGCGGTCTGTGACCGCTTTGTTCATAAATAATGTATAACGCGGTCAAAGACCGCTTCTAAACGACGATTTTCTATTAATTTATTTTGTGCCCGTACTTAATTCAATAAACTTTTGAATTTATACGCTCTGCGGATTATGATAAAGACATAATCCGCGTTTATTTTGATTAAAATTATGAAAAATGGTTGGGAAGCAGTTATTGGAATGGAGATTCACGCGCAGCTCGCGACGGAAACGAAGATTTTCTGCTCGTGTGCGGCGAATTTTGGCGATGAACCGAATGCGAATACTTGTCCGGTTTGTCTCGGATTACCGGGCGCGCTGCCGGTTTTGAATGAAAAGGTCGTTGAATTCGCCGCAAAGGCCGCGCTTGCTTTGGGTTTGACGATTAACGCGCAATCTATCTTTTCGCGCAAGAATTATTTTTATCCCGATTTGCCGAAAGGCTATCAGATCTCGCAGTATGACCGGCCTTTTTCGTCGAACGGCAAGCTGACAATTATGACATCGGAGCGCGACGAACAGGGACGCGCCGTCGAATGGAAGCCGCTGACGATTCATCTCGAACGAATGCACCTCGAAGAAGACGCGGGCAAAAATGTCCACGAAGGTCTGCCCGAAGTTGATAAATATTCATACATTGATCTGAACCGCGCCGGAACGCCGCTTGGCGAGATCGTTACCGGACCGGATTTTCGCACTTCGTGGCAGGCGTATGATTATGTCAATCACGTGCGCCGCGTTTTGCAATGGGTCGGCGCGTCTGACGCTGATATGGAGAAGGGAAATCTGCGTTGTGAGGCGAATGTTTCGGTTAAGCCCGTCGGGCAGGAGAAGTTTAATAACAAGGTCGAGCTCAAAAACCTGAATTCCGTGCGGTTTATGCAAAAGGCGATCGAATACGAGATCGAACGCCAGCTTGTAGCGCACGAAACGGGCGAAGGTGTCGCGCAAGAAACGCGTCTGTGGGACGAAAAGAATAATTGCACGCGGATCATGCGTTCAAAAGAAGACGCGCACGATTACCGATACTTTCCCGAACCCGATTTGCAGCCGTTAGTTGTAACGGCGGAGTTTATCGAACGCGCCAAAGCGGAAATGCCCGAATTGCCTGACACGATGCGCGACCGGTTTATGCAGGACTATGAATTGTCTTACCACGATGCTTCGCAGCTCGTTTCGGATAAGGGGTTGGCGGAATATTACGAAAAAACGGCGCGTGCTTCAGGCAACCCGCGTGTCTCGGCGAACTTCATATTATCGGAACTTCTCAGAGAATTGAACAATTCCGGCAGAACTGCCAAGGATTCGCCGGTTTCGGCAGAGAATCTGGCTGCTCTTATCAAAACTTTAGACGCTGCCAAGATCAATAATAATCAGGCGAAAGAAGTTCTGGTCGAAATGTTCAATTCGGGCAAGACTTCGGCAAGTGTTATCAGCGAAAAAGGCTTTGAGCAGATCTCCGATTCCGGTCAAATCGAAAAAATTGTTGACGAAATCATCAAAAACAACGAAAATCAAGTGAACGCATATCGGGGTGGGAACGAAAAACTTTTCGGTTTCTTTGTCGGGCAAGTGATGAAGGCTTCGCAGGGCAAAGCAAACCCAAAAGTCGTCAATGAAATTCTAAAATCAAAGTTGTAGATTTATATGAAAAAGCTGTTTTTCTTCATATCATTAATTTTAGTTAGTTGTGCCAGTTCCGAAGCGCAATTTGCGCGAACTGGTAATATGACTGAAACGCGGCTTTCGATTCTTCAGAGAGAAGTTGAGCCGCTTTACCGGAAACTCACCAAAAAAGAACTCAAGGCGATTGAACCGCGCCGCGAATTGTTTGAAAAATACGCCGCGTTTCTGCGTCAGCCGAATACCGGTTTGACGAAACTGATTGACGATCAGGGCTGTGCCGAAAATGCGAAAGTCGTCGTGGTGACCGATAATTGTCTGAAATACACGATGCCCGGCGCGGGGAGTTCTTTTTCTTTCCGCACACAGACTTACCGCCTTTCGCGTCTCGCCGATCTGACTTTTACCGACAAAAGTTTTCAGGCCGTCGGCGTTTTGCTTCACGGCATTTTTGTCAACATCGGCAACGTGCCGCTCGAAGAGGTTACTCTGCAAACTAAGGGCTTGAAATATCTTGTCGATTTTCAACCCGAACCGGATTACGAAAAAGGCAAAGAGATTGATTTACGGCTGATTGAGGGCGTTAAAAGCGACGGCTTTTTATACAGACGCGGTTTGTTTGTCGTTGAAAATACGACTTTCGCTTTGCGCTCGATTGCCTACGGCGGAAAATATTTTCGCGCGGTCAAGGAATTGACCTACAACGAATTTGATTATGACAAAAGAAAAGATGTGATTGTCGTGTTCCGCATTGCCGAAAAAGATGAAGCCGGAAATGTGACGATTTTATGGAAAGAACTCCGGCAAAAAGATTCGCCTGAAATAAAAAGAGAAAGTTCAGGTCGTTAAAATATCGGAGTATCAGGAGAAAATTTAATGGTTAAATCAGGCTTTGCGGCGTTGTTGATCGTTTTGATTTTGGGTGTTGGTTACGGATTTTCTCAATCGCTAACACCGACTCCGACGCCGTCTGTCAATCGTGTGGACAATGTCCGTCCGCTCAATGATAACGACGGTATTGATTTTTCCAGAAGAACCTCGCCGGAAAATTTGCCGGCTGACTACCGCGTCTCGTCAAAGGCGATGAAGAAAACAAAATTCACCGACGAAGAGAAAGCGTCTTACAAAGATGTGAAGAAAGACGGCGTAAAATTGCTGAAAATCTTTATCGCTCCGAAATGCGCGGAAAAATTCGTGATTGATGTCAGCGACCAGCGCTGCGCCGACAGCTACGATTATATTCCAATCTCTTATTACTCATTTTTCGACGGGGTTTACGGGCCGTTATATGGCGAACTCAGAATTTTGGAAGACTTACTGGCGGCGGGCAACGGACGGTATGTTCACGGATTTTTGGTTGACCTCGGCGAAGCGGAAATTGTCGCGCTCGATAAAAAATCACCGGAGGTAAAAAAACTTGCCGATTATGCGATTGCCAAAACTTCGGACGATGCGGATAAGCAACTGGCCGAATTGGAAAAAGGCATCAGTTACGAAAACGGAATTTTGTCTTCGCGGAAAAAAATCATCCCGAATCATACGTATCTGATGCGGATCGTTGCCTACGGACAGTCAAACGAGAGTCTGTCGCCTTACAACTATGATTCAATACTCGTTTTCAAGGTCAATAAACTGAGCGAAGATAGCATGGCAATTATTTTATGGAAAAAACTGTCGGAAAAAACTGCGCCCAAACTTCAAACATCCAAAAAGTGATGACAATTTGGGTAATTATTTGATGGAAGAAACTTTCCGAAAATATGCGCCGCGATCAATGAATGGTTAATTATGTTTTAAGCAAAATTGTATGGTATTTCGGGTTATCACAATTTTTATTGTTGTTTGGCTGATTTTCCTGAGTCAAAGCAGTGCGCAGTTGCAGCTACCGAGCTTGACTGCTATCCGGCGTACGGGCAGTTTTATACTTCGCACCAAGCGGACCAAAGAACAGAAACAACGGCTTTTGCCCAATGCGCAGGATTTGCGAAAATACGAACAATTTCTGCAACAGCCCAAAACCGGAATTTTCCGTTTGATGCCCGACATCGGCTGTACTGAAAATGTCAATATCATCAAAGCCGATGAAATCTGTCTCAATTTTATTCCCGAAAGCTCTTATTATTCATTTCGTGAAAAGGAGCATACGATCGAAATGCTTGCGGATCTTCGTCTGAAAAACGGATATTTGATCACCGACGGAATATTGTCGCAGGGAATTTTGGTCAATTTGGGCGAACTTGAACTTGAAAAGGTCTTTGGCGAAAACGAAGGGTTGAAATTTCTGTCAAGTTTTGCGCCTGATCCGCAAAGCCTGCAAGCGCAAAAGCAATATATTCAAATGATAAGAGGCGTTAAGGTCGGCAATTATGAGTATAAAAAAGCATTGCCGATAATTGAAAATGCGACTTACGCTCTGCGCGTGATTGCGTATCGAGGCAATATTTTTCGAACCTTTCGCGGTTTTCGGTTTGATTTGCTCGATGGCGACAAACGAATTGATCTGACATTGGCTTTTCGCATTATCCGCAAAGAAAAAGACGGTGGTGTGACCTTGATTTGGAAGGAAATCGAGCGCAAAAACGCTCCGCGCCTCCTGTTTCCGAAACGCAAGAAATGATTTTGATAATCAGACATTATTTGAAAGAAAGAAATTATCCACGAAGAGACACGAAGATTTCACGAAGGACAGGAAAAAAGTTGCTGATTGTTTAAAACTGCGTTGACAAGGGGCGATAAGTATTTCAAAAAAGCGAAAAATCTTCGTGTTCCCTTAGTGAAATTTCGTGGATAGTTATTTCAAATAATCCCTATTGAATTAGACTTTGGACGAAATCCATCCTAACTCACCCAAGATTTTGAGCGAGTTTTTCCTTTTGCTTGACTGTTTTTCCACTGCTTCATTCTTTTTGCAATTCGATTTGGCTCACATCTACTCCGGCTTGCCATTTTTTGA
>JANPDZ010000850.1:0-3257 GCA_031431735.1 Acidobacteriota bacterium
GATTTGCTGAAAAAGGCGAATTCGAAGAGTTTGAAGCAAGCCAAACAGAAGAAGAAAGCGAGAAAGAGATTGAAAACGATCGCGAAATGTCTGGTGCGAGAAATCAAGCGGAAATTGAGTGCTGAAGGATTGGCAAAAAATGCGGAAAAGATCGCGATTTACGAGAAAGTATTGAATCAAAAGAAGGACGACAAGGACAAGATTTACTCATTGCACGCGTTGGAAGTGAGTTGTATTGCGAAAGGGAAAGAACACAAGAAATATGAGTTTGGGAGCAAAGTGGCGTTTGCAGTGAGTCAAAAAAGCAATGCGATGATGGCGGCGAGTGCGTTCAATTTCAAGAGTTGGATGAGAAAAGCGATCGGGGAACTAATATTTGCGATAAATTATTGGCTGAGGTGGCTGTCAAAAATGGGGAAAGCGGCACAAAGGCAGTTTACAGGCGATTTCAGCAAGGTTAGGCAAAATGAATATCTCGCCTAGCCCTAATTTGAGACAGAAATTTTAGTTTTTTAAGGAATGACTAATTACACCCGTTATGTTGTGTGAACAGTCGTTATGATTGAAATATGTGGAAAGACAAAATAGTTGAAGAAGTGCGGAAAGTGCGCGACGAATATGCCGCTAAGTTTAATTACGACATTGACACGATTTACGATGACATTAAAAAACAGGAAAAACACTCTCAGCGGAAAGTCGTTTCTTTGCCGCCTAAAAAAGTTGAATTGCCCGAAGTAGAAAAGGCATATTAAATTTAACCCGCGCCCAATTCCGCCGCTAATCCAAACTAACCAGCGTCAAGCTCGAAGTTGCGGATGTTTAGGGCTTTCGCGTTTTGGTGTATAATTCGTGTGGCTATGGAAAAAAACTTAATCCAATCAAATCCTGACATTATGATGGGCAAACCCGTCATTGCCGGAACGCGCATCACCGTCGAACTTATTCTTGAGAAACTCGCCGCCGGAGAAACTGTCGAGCAAATTCTTGATGCTCACCCGCGTTTGACGCGAGAAAAAGGCGATTCGGTCAAAGAAATAAACGATTATTGGGTAAACGCGAGCATAGACGAAATCTATGCTCGGATTACAGATTGGAAAGACAACCTATAAACATGAAAAAGGAATATGATTTTTCAAAAGTCACGCGCGGCAAACTGTCAGAACCCCGAACGGTAGTGAGTGGGTTAAATTAGCGAGTCGCTACCGCTCCCCGTTCTGACACGCCGCTAATTACGCACACTTCATTTAATTTGCCGATCTATCTCGAACCGGAAATAGCCGAATTCGTGCAAAAACCGGCAGTCGAAAAAGGTCTCGACCAAAGCCGGATTGTTAATATTCTTTTGCGGAAAGATAAAGAGATTATCGAACTGTGATTATCACTTGAATTTTTATTGATTTACCGAATAAGTTGTAGTATAAATGATTTCGCATATTAAGATAATTATGCCAAATCATTCCGCATAACACACAAATTTCGGGTATTGAGCGGAATCGTTCGGCTCAATCATTAGTTAGGCACTTGCAAGAAGGTTGGGTAAGATTGTTCTTTGCCGAGACCGTGCGTTAAACTACTCATAATGCCGAGAAAGAGATTAGATCAGATCAGAGAAAAGATTCGATTGCGGCAATACGATATGTCTGCACACGCAATGGAAGAGATGGCTGAAGATGATTTAGATATTCTTGATGTTGAAGAAGCGGCTCTGAATGGGCATATTACCAAGATTGAAAAAGATGACCCACGCGGCACGCGCATATGTGATTGAAGGAACCGGTCTGGATAAGATGACTCCGGTTGGCGTGGTTGGGCGTTTTACGGGGGATGATCGCTATTTGATTATCACCGTGTATGAGGTCACTGACCTAGAAAGGTAAAAATTATGTACGGGTATCAATGCGAGTACTGTGACGGAACAGTTCGACCAAAAAAAATCATCCACGAAGCGTTCAAGCATAAAACCGGCTTTGTCATTTTAGAGAATGTGACAGTGGGCGTCTGCGATGTGTGCGGAAACCGCTACTACAGCGCAGACATTATTCATACTGTTCACGAAATCGCCGCCGGTCAGAAAATGCCTGAGCGCACAGCCATGATTCCAGTCGCTCATCTGGCGTAAGAAAGGACTGTTCCCTTCGACACCGTGCCGAACGCCGGAGTTGACGCTTTACATATTTCGGTTGCCGCAAGTCACGGTATGGATTATTTGCTGACGTGAAATTGTGAGCATATCGCCGATGCCGAATTTAATTTGCCGATTTATCTCGAACCGGAAATAGCCGAATTCGTGCAAAAACCGGCAGTCGAGAAAAACCTTGACCAAAGCCAAATCACAATGTTTTAGCTTTGTCTGTCGCCGGTTAAGCGGCTACAAGGTCTTGCTTTTTAAGTGACTTTTCAAATTCTTGTGCAAATTTGCCCGGAATGTAGGCGTTGTCGCAATTCGGACAAACTTCTCCTTCAAAAGTAATCTCATACATTTTGCCCAAACGAGGAATTTTCCGTGTAGTCACTTTCGTTTCGGTCATCGTGCCGCATTCATCACAATCAATATGGATATGTTTTTTCATATTTTTACAATCAAGCCTTAATAATAAGGCTCATAGACAGTAATTATAATCAGGTTTCCCTTAATTCTGCAAATAGTTCCTAACATCGTGTCATCCAAAGTCCAGCCGTGAATCCTATATCGAGTGCCTCTCTCATCACTATCTAAGATTTCAACTATCTCACCGGACAAAATTGATTCTTCAACATCATCGGTCGTCAGCCGTAAGCCTTTTAGACGGTTGATTTCTTCAAGTTTATCGTAGATATGTATTCGATGACGAATTTTTCCTTCTAAAACTAATTGTTGAATTTTTTCGATTGTGATTGCCATCGTGATTCTTGTTCGTCGAGGAACATCTGATTAAAAATTGGAGGGCAGATGCAAACTTGCGATTGTCAATTTTACATTTTTATGCCAAAATCCGCGAAAGATAGCGTTTTCGTCTGTGTTCAATTCGATTTCTAGTCCATTGGTCATTGTCAGCAAGGCAGTCGCATAAGTTTTGCCCGTTGGTTTGATTTTATCGTCCAGATTCTCAGCTTCGACAAATTCATAAGTTTATCAGATAATTAGACTTTGGACGAAGTGGGATTTGAAAAGCAGAATTGAACAGAGTAATTTAAATGATATGACCCGATTAAAAAAACTGAACAATTCTGCCGTGCTATTTTACAACTAAACTTTCTACATTCCAAAGCCTTTACCA
>JANPDZ010000851.1:0-5791 GCA_031431735.1 Acidobacteriota bacterium
AAAGGCGGGACTCAGAACTTTCAAATGACACTAATCTGCCGGTTATAAAACTAATAAGCAGATAAGCAAAAGTAATATAATGCAGAAGCCCACACGAAGTAAGGGCGAAAAGGCACACTTACGAGCGTAGCGTGTTTCCGCATTTTCATTATATTACAAAATATATGCTGACCTGCTTAATGCGGGCGCAAAGCACAATGGCGTTAAGTTAAGGATTACTTCAATGTTGTCATTATGTTACTGATACAACAACTAATGGCGGAAGCAGCTTCTTGCTTCATTCAGCCTTGAAAACATAGGCAAAAGCGACTTAGAGGCTTCTTGCACGAGTTTTTTTGACCTCGCCAGCCAAGTCTAAGTACAAGATAATATAGAAGTTATCGCTTAACTTAACGCCATTGGCGCAAAGCAACCCTTCCAGACCTCAAATTTGCTGTGAATTGCTCAGTAAACTTCCATCTTTTCTCAAATTAAAGGTAAAAAAGACCTGCTAAAACCAATTTCAGGTCTGGAAGGTGCGCTCTCTGCGCCCGCTCTTTTAGCACAGATTTTACTTGTAACTTTTTACTGACGCATTACTTTCAAAGTGAAATTTTTATTTACTATTTACGGCAGACGCATTATGATTATCGAATGTTATATAAAAGCATTGTCGTCGCATTTTTACTTTTAACTGTTTTTCAAACTGTTTTTGCCCAAACGCCCGAAAAAGCTAAACCGAAAATTGTGACGGACGAACTTCGCAAAGAAGCCGTCGTATTTTTGCGCGAAACTTCGGCGGATGTTAATTCTCTGCGATCGCTCGAAAACCGTATCAGCTTTTCGTCGGAAATGGCGGGTTTGATGTGGTTTTACGATGAAAAGGAAGCGACGGCGATGTATCTGACGGTGATCAGTGATTTCAAACAATTGTTAGCGGAATACGATGCTCAGATGAATACTTTGGGCGTTACGCCGGATGAGAGCGATTATCGTGGCGGATTTTTGGGCGGCGGCGGCAGTCCGGATGATAAAGGACGTATTTCACAGAAATTTTTCAAGGCGATGGGCGTGCGCCAGCAGATCGCAATGAGTTTGGCGGAACACGATGCGACGCTTGCTTATAACTTTTTTTACGACACGCTGAATATCGTTTCCAATGTCGAATTCCGCAAAAAGATCGAACAGCGCGATTTGTATTTTGAAGTCCAATTGATGAAAAAGATCGCGCTCAAAGACGTTTCGCGGGCGGCGGAATTCGGACGTAAATCGTTGGCAAAAGGCGTTAATTGGTCGCATCTCGAACTGCTCAAAAAGATTTACGAAAAAGATAACGACAAAGGCGCGGAATTTGCGGACGAAATCGTCAAAAAGTTCAAAAGCGACAAGATCGCGCCGGACAGTCTTTACAATATCGTCGGATTTATCAATGCCGGCACGGAAAATCTCGAACAAATCAAAAAGACAAGCGGCAAAAAGCCGATGTTCAGCGAACAAAATATGCGCGATATGTCGGAAATTCTCGCGCAGGCTATTTTGCAGAGAAACGCCACCGACGAAGCTGATTTTTCGGGATATGCGAATATAATCGAAAAATACGCCCCGGCACGCGCCACACAGATTCGTGCTAAATTTGCCAAGAATACAAAGGTCAAGCGAGTAGTTGGTGAACTTGATGGAAATGACGAGCCGCGAATTGAGGTAAAAAAGGGGCCGCCGCTGGCAAAAAACGAAGCCGAAACCGAAACGCAAAAGAAGGAAATGGAAGCGCGAAAAGAGCAGGAAGAGATGATGAAGAATCTGCAAACTCTCGGCTCGACAGAACTTCCGAAAGAAGAACGCGAAAAGATCGTTGCACAGGCGCGGAAAATTATCGGCGGAATGGGCAGAAAAGAAGAAAAGATAATAGCACTCAGTATGTTAGCGGGACAGGTTGCCAAGCTTGGCGACAAAGAACTCGCCGCTGACATTATGAAGGACGCGCAATCTTTGGTTAATCCGTCGCCGAAAAACTATATGGATTATATGCAAGTCTGGTTTTTGGTGAGCGCGTATTCCGAAACCGACGCGGACAAGGCATTTCCGATTCTCGAAGACGCGATCTTCAGGCTTAACGACACGCTTTCGGCATTTATCAAGGTTGGCGAATTTATTGACGTTGCGGGCGAAATAATTGACGACGGCGAAGTTCAGGTCGGTTCTTTCGGCGGTTCGATGATCAGCGGTTTAACGGGCGAACTCGGAATGGCAAATTCGACGCTTCGTAATTTGGCAGTCGCCGATTTCGCCAAAACAAAGATGCTGACCAATAAATTTGACCGCACGGAAGTCCGCATTCTCGCTAAAATGCTGATCTTGCGTGCAATTTTAGGAGATTCGACAAAAGACCTCAATAAAAACGAAGAAATGGTCACGAGCGATTTGAACTAAACAGCTGAGCATAAGTAATCAAGTATTTTGCTTCGTTCAGAGTCCAAACGCGGAACGCACTTTGATTGCCCGCCGCGCTTCGCTGGCGGGCACACGGCTTGTGCGTGGACTCTGAACGAAGAACAAAATGTCGTAAAACTTATGCTCACCTGCTTAATTTGGGAGCGAGCTAAATAAAACGGGAAATGGGACGCGGACGAACGCGGATTAAGCGGATTTTCGCGGATTATTTTAGGTTTAATTATTAGAAGTTACGAAGTTGAAAATTAAATTAAGAAATAAAAGAGATTACATTCGGAATAAGTGATAGGTGAAAAGTGATAGGTGAGAGGTTAAAACCATCTATCACCTATCACTTATCACTTTTCACCTATTCCGAATGATAGCCAACTGCGTAACTCCTAATTATATTGGATTTGAAGAATATTTGATTAAATCCGCGTTCGTCCGCGTCCCATTTCTTATTTCATTTCAAAGATTCTAACCAAAACTCGTTCCCAAAAGCCATTGTCCGCCGTCCACGACGAGCGTCACGCCATTGATATAGCTTGCCGCGTCCGACGTTAAAAAGAGCGCGGCATTTTCGATGTCTTTAATGCGCCCGAATCTTTGCAAGGGAATCCGGCGCGTCAGTTTTTCCTTTAATTCAGGCGGCAAAAGCCGTTTTATTCCTTCGGTGTCCTCGATCGGTCCGGGCGCGATGCCGTTGACGCGGATGCCGTGTCGGCCCCATTCGACCGAAAGATTGCGCGTGATCGCGTCAACGCCCGCTTTCGCCGCCGAAACGTGGATCTGCATCGGTGTTGCCAAGTAATGAAGCGTCGCTGAAATGTTCAGAATTTGTCCTTTTGACCTTTTCAACTCTTCAAACGCGGCGCGGCAGACGTTGAACGTCCCCTTAGTGTCAATGTCAACGACCGTTCCGAAACCGTTTGCTGAAAGTTCATCAGCCTTGCAGAGAAAGTTGCCCGCCGCGCCGTTGACGATGATGTCAATCTTGCCGTAATGCTCGATGGTTTTGGCGATTGCGTTTTCAACTGCCGCATAGTCGCGAACATCCGCCGCGACCGCAAAACATTCGCCGCCGTTTTCTTCGATGAGTTGTTTCATCGCCATCAGATTTTCTTCTTTGCGCGAAGTTATTGCAATTCGTGCGCCCGCTTCCGAAAAGGCGCGCGCGACGCCGCCCGTAATTCCCGTCGCGCCGCCTGTTACAAACGCAACTTTACCTTGTAAAATGTTATCTGCGAAAATTTTATCCATAATGCAAAAAATATTACCACAAATTTTTAAACGCAAAGGCGCGAAGACGCAAGGACGCCAAGAAAATTTATTAAAAATCATTGCGTCTCTGCGCCTCTGCGTCTTTGCATTGATGTTGTATTTCGCTTCGTGTACTGCGCCACCGACTGATTTGCGCACATTTGCTCCGGCCGATACGCTCGTTTATCTCGAAACCGGCGATTTGGGAAAAACTTTGAGCACTTTGACCGAAAGCAAAGCCTTTCAGGACGCGGCAAAAAAGAAGCCTGATTTTTCCGCGCTCGGCGGAATGCAGCTGGCAGTTGCCGTGACGGGTTTTGAAGCCTCGGAAAATCAGGTCACGGCGGAAAATTCGATTCTCAATTTCAAACCGCGTTTTGTCGCGATTGCCGATACGCATACCTGGAATCGCTACACTTTGCAGTTCACAGAAAACAAATTGGGCGAATTTGTCAACGAAACGTACGGCGGCGAAGTCGTGCTCGACATGGCGGACAAAAACGGCGGAAAATCTTTTGTCTGGACAGCGAATGACGGGCGCAAGGTTTTTGCTTTTGTGAAAGACAGTAAGATTTTTTTCAGCAACGATGAAACCGCGCTCGAGAAATCTCTGGCGGTTTTTCGCGGCGAAGCCGACAGCCTTGTAAAAAATGAAGCTCTGGCAAAAATGCGCGATGCGGCTAAGATTGCGCTTGCCTTCGGCTATGTTTCGACCGATGGAATCGCGCAGATCTCAAATCTCGCCGGAGTTTCAACAGCGATGGACGCGACCGACGACGACGAGGGAAGAAGTTTTATTGCGCGGGTTTTACCGCAGATTTTGCGCGGTTCGGTCAAAGAAATTTTCTGGACAGCGACAAAAACCTATAGTGGAATCGAGGATAAATACACAATTTCTTTGACACCCGAAAACGCGGCAGTCGTTAAAGAAACGCTTGCTCCGTCAGTTTTAACCGAACCAGATTCCGCCAAATTTCTGCCGTGGGACGTTTTTTCGGTGACGCGCTACAATCTGCAAAATCCGCAAATCGCATGGCGCAGTCTGTTGCTTATGGCGGGAAAAAATGCGGATGCGGCGAGCGCGAAAATTATTATTGCGTATTCTGGAAGTTTGCTTGAACCTTACGGAATTGCCGATGCCGAAACTTTTTTGAGTTCGGTTAATTCCGAAATCTGGACGGCGAATTTCGACGCTGAAGGTGATAAAACAGTCGTCATTATTGGCGTGAAAGACGCTGAGAAACTGAAAAAATCAATCGCCGAAATAAACTTCAAAACGGCAAGCGAAAAACAGGAAAATGCCGAAGTTTGGAAATCGGCGGACGGCACAAACACGGCGGCTTTTGTCGAAAATAAATTAATTTTAGGCGATACGGAAAGCGTTCTGAAATGTTTGCAGGCAAAGCAGAACGGGCAAAATTTTATGAAAAACCCCGCGTTGGACAGCTTCACCGGAAGTTCCGCGGTCGCCGTCAGCTACGGGAAAGACGCGACTGAAAAAGTAATTGATGCGTTGGGCGAAAAAAAAGCGGAAAACATACAGGTTTTGACGAGTTTTACGACCGAAACGCGCTTTAATGCAAACGGCATCGAACGCAAAACCGTTTCGCCGTTCGGTTTGATCGGCAGGGTTTTGGAGCAGTTCGATAATTGATTTTCACCACCAAGACACGAAGAACACAAAATTATTTTGGGAAAAAATAAATAAAATCTTTTCTCTTTTCTCTTTCATCGTTCTCTATTCTCATCATTGAGTTTAGCGGAAATTACTGAAAGTCTTGCACTGAAAGTGCAAGGTTTTGACCTGAGTGTTTAGTAGAATAAAAAAAACTTGGTTTGCCAACGGACGAGGAAAATGACGAAAAGCGGACAAGGCTTTTTGCAAAGAACCCACATATGAACAACAAAAGAGGTGTGTATTCAAAATACACACCTCTTTTGTTGTTCATGTCTTGAATTCGACTGCTTACTGCAAGTCATTACTCATGTTTCGCTCAAAAATAATGTCAGTTAGACAAAAGCTAAATACTAGAACTATCGTATTTGCAACACTTAAAATTTGATGTGTTTTGTTTAACAAAACTATTTTTTCAGAATAAAATCGCTCTTTTCTGATTTG
>JANPDZ010000852.1:0-8940 GCA_031431735.1 Acidobacteriota bacterium
TTGATTAAAAGTCGAAACTGCCTCGCCTTCCTCATTTTTTTCACGGATCGGTTCCCAGGTTGCGTAGCGTACGCCGCGCAAAAAATTGTAAAAGCCGAAAACAGAAGCCAGATTCGCCAATACAAAATAATGCGGAATCGCGAAAAGACCGATGTTTCCGCTTATTTTCTCAATCAGCCTACCCAGCGCCGCCAAAAGATAAAAGGCTATTTGCGAAAGAAAGACTATTTCAAAAAAAGACGAATGCGGCATCAAAAAAGCGTTTGAAATAAGAATCAAAAGCAAAAACAACGGCACAGCGTAGCGCAAAACTTTGTGCGAAACGAGTTCAACCGCGTAAAATCCGCTTCGCAACGGATTCATCATTTTGCGGTTACGCCATAAATCGGTAAAGGTTTGTCCGACAACCCGAATACGCATTTTCATTTCCTTGTCGGTCTGCCGGTTGGTTTCTTCAAAACAAATCGCGTTCGGTTCGTAAACGGAACGCAAACCCTGTTCGTAAATAACCGTACAGATCAAAAAATCACTGCAAGCTTCCGCGTACATCGGACGATACGCCGATTTTCGAACCGCATAAAGACAACCCGACGCGCCGATCAGCGAACAGGCGCGGCTTTCCGATTCCTTTAAAAAAGTTTCGTAATTCCAGTAGCTTTTCGCTCCCTTACCGACATTCGACGCAGAATTGTCAACGTAGATCAATTTTCCCGCCACACAGCCGATTGTCTGATCGGCGAAATTCGGCAAGATTTCGCGCAAAACATCTGTTTGATACGCGGTTGTCGCATCTGAAAAAAGAATTATTTCGCCCGTTGCTTGCTCGACTGCTTTATTTTGCGTGTAGGTTTTGCCTTTTCTGCCTTCCTGCCGAAAAAGCCGAACGCCTTTTGACGCATATTCTTTGACGATCTTGTCGGTTTTATCGGTTGACCCGTCAGACGCAACAAGGATTTCGAGGTTTTCGCGTCCGTAATCAATTTCGAGCGTGTTTTCAATTTTGGCGCGAATCGCTTTTTCTTCGTTATAAGCGGTGATCAAAATCGTTACTGTCGGTGCAAACGCGGCGCGCTTTACTTTTTTCGGGAAAGCCAGACTGACCAGATAAACGAGTATCGGATAGCCGACATACACATAAAAAAGTGCAGCAAACGAAAACCAAAAAATTATTTGGGCAAATAAATTAACCATTGTTTTGTGCCCCGTTCGAAGCAAACATATTTTTTAACGGCTCTGTTTTTACCTCTTCCTTTAAGCCTCGTTCGATCCGGTAAATTCTTCTGAACGCCACCGCGTAGGCAATCAGGTAATAGATAAACCAATTATACGCTACTGCGACGAAAAAACTGGAAACCAGATAACCGACAATGCTCGCCTGCAGCCCGATTGACA
This sequence comes from Acidobacteriota bacterium, assembly GCA_031431735.1. Lineage (GTDB taxonomy): Bacteria > Acidobacteriota > Blastocatellia > Pyrinomonadales > Pyrinomonadaceae > JAFDVJ01. The sequence goes on from JANPDZ010000852.1 coordinate 1,393, forward strand.
TATAATAAAACCAATCTTGTTCGTCTTTTGCAAATAATGTGCGCTCGATCGCGCCGAGTTTTCTAAACGGACTGACTATAAAAATCAGGTAGGCAACGAGTCCTAAAATGCCGATTTCCGAAGAAACCTGTGTATAAGCGTTGTGCGTGACAAGATTACGAACACCAACGATCGGAAAGTTTCCGATACCGATTCCCCACGGATTTCTGAGCGAAACGATAATTGAACGCTCCAGAAGCTCGCGCCGCTGATCGCTTGAACCGACCGGATCCGGCGCGAGACCGAAAATTGACAAGATCCGGACACCGTAATTTCCGGGTGCCAGCAAAATTACCACAATTCCGATGACTATTGAAACAATGCTCACATTAAGACGATTTTTACGCCCGAGTTTCCAAACCAAAACTGCCGAAGCCGCGACCAATCCTAAAAATCCGCCGCGCGAATATGTCACAAAATTTGCCGAAACAAAAAGTGCCGCCATCGCAAAAAAAACGAATCGCATTATTTTGTTTTTCGCCGCGATTCCAAGACAAACCGCGAGCGGAATCATCGTTACAAGATGCAAAGCCATATCGTTCGGATTACCGAACATTCCGCCGATCTCAACGTCAACACGATAGCCTTCCGTCTTGAATTCGCCTTTCATAAAAAGGTCTAACGCCTGATAACTGAGGATAAACGCCATCGCCAGCGAAAGCCCCATCAAGCCCATCAATCGCCGACGGTTGCGCAGGACATTGACCATCACGATAAACATCAGAACGGCTTTGATAAAAGTATCGTTAAAGGTCGCCCAGGCGATCAGCGGATCTTTCGCGATCGGAATCGTCACAAGCGCGAGAAATGTCAGCACGAGAATTGCTTTGACCTCGGTTGATAGAACCGTCAGATTTCCTTCGGTCGCCAATTGTGTCGGAAGATAGACGAGCAATGTCGCAAGCGCAAAATAAAACGCCGTCGCCGAAAGAAATGAGAGCGAACTGACGAGTTCATAAGGACGAAACAACACGAGAATCGAAAAAAGATAAAGCCCGAGATAACTGAGCGTGTGTCCGTTGCGCGTCAGCCAATTATCTGAACTCAAAAGCCGACGGTCTTTTTCCGTCTTTTTTTCCTGTTTTTTGCGCTTTTGCTCTTCGGCGAAAGGCAAATCAGGCGCGGGTTTTGACACGGTTTCAGGCAAAATAAAAATTTCCGTCTGCGCCGTTGTTTCCAAGTTTGAAGAAAACGAATCAGACGGAAATTCTTTTTTGTTTTTGAGGTATGGGTTAGTTAGGTCTTGTGAGTTTGAGTTTTGAATATCCTGAAGATTATTGTAAGGTTTCAGGTTTTGTGAGTTTGCGCGAGGTTTGAGCGAGGTTTGGTCGTGTGAGGTTGCACCGCCGTTTTTAGTCGCCGGCGGAAGGCTTTTATAATCAGAGCTTTTTACTTTGTCGGCGGACATCAATAAAAGTTTGCGTCATCGCGCTCGGGGGCAAAGGCGGTTGGGCATTTAAATCTTCGGATTTGATAAAAAGATTCTCGGATGACATTTTAACACTTTCGGGTGGTTATTGATAAGAAAATTGGAGAATGCTGTGAACAAATTTCAGACAGCGACCTGTTCGTCTTCAAAAGAAATAAGCCCGTGCACCTTTTGCTTTAAGGCTTTTTCAAACTGCCGCGCTTCGTTCACGCCGTTAAAAGAAAGCGATTGCAGATTCGATTCGATGCGTTTGCGGTAATCGGAAACGAGCGAATCCGAAACGCCGAGCATTTCCGCGACTTCGAGTTGCGTGCCGCCGTCGCTCGTCAGATAACAATGCCATAAGACACTGATCATTCGATTATATTGTTTGGCTTTGCCGCGCACCGATTTATTCAGGTTTTGCAAAAATCCGTCAACAAATTCGGTCGCCAAAACTTCGGCTTCCTGCCGCAGAAAACCTTGCTCGGGATTTTCCCGCGTGTCGGCGTGTTCAAATTCAAATCGGCCGTTTTCGTCGTCTTCGCTGCCCGTGCCGCCGATCGGCACAAGATAAATGTCCATCACCGGCAGACGCGACATCACAAACGAACGCAAGGATCGAACATCAACCGGCGAATCAATTGCTTTGAAAACTTTGACGATCAGCTTTTCCAGATCAACATTGCTGATGACAATCTGCGCGTCGCCCGTGCAGCCGACCATTCGCGTATCACGGCTGTGAAACGAAACCACCTTGACGCGTTGTTCCATTTCCTGCACATTACGACGCGTTTTTTTGTCTATCCAATCTGCCAGACCGTAAGTTCGGTCGGCTAAACGGCGATGAATATCGGGATTGTTAAGATTGTCAAAACGCTTAAATGTCTTGCTCGTCTGAATCAGTGTCGAAACGCGCCGCGCCAGCCGATAGCTTTCCGGATAACGTTTGCGAAGTTCTGCCGTCAGTAAATTGGTTAATTCGATTTGGCTGATTTCCGCTTCGATCTCGGCGTCCGTCATTCCGGCATCAAGATAGTGTTGAAAACGCTCTTTGCTCAGGAGCGCGACAAAAAGCTCTTGTGTTAAATCTGTGTAGGCATTGTATTTGCCTTCTTCGATCAGAAAACCCGCACTCTTTGAAGCTCTCACTAAAGGATGCGAAGAAACTATTCGATGCAGTTCCGACCAGATCCGGTTGACGTCAGAAATTTTGAGGCTTTCCGTCCATTTACCAACCTTTATCTGCCGGTGTTGTATCGTCTTTGGAAGACGCTCCTGCTGTTTGATTGCACTCATATATATCTAGTCCGATTGTTTATTTTTGTGAATTGTATTTTTTAGATAGCAATGCCCTGCCCTGCCTTCATCGCGGAAATCTCGTCCCGATTGAGATTTTGCTCCGCAAAGCCTTCAGTAATTTTTCACTAATTTTGAGAAGGGTAAAACCTTGAAATTAACCACCGAGCTATGCAGTTAATCTGGCGGGTAACCGGAGCGGAACTCTTGTTTGTTCCAAACCAACTACATTTAAGATGTTAGCAATTATTGACGATTTGAGCAACTATTTTTTACATTTTTTTATCTTGTTAAACATTTACAGGTAAATCATTCTGTTATTTACATTTAGACTAGCCAGATTGCAATAAATGTCCGATCCGAAAAGAATTTTTTTATAAATTAGTAATATTGTTTTGGAACGAGAGCGGCATTACGGATTTATTTTTTGTAACGGTTAATTTTCAAACGCGTTATTTTTTTTTGGTAGTTAAGAAATTTTTTGTTTCAAAGTCCGAATTATGTTTTCGATAAAAATGAATACATTTAACAAAAGTGTAAATTGTCCCTCATCAGAGAAATTATTGGCGCATCAAAGCGGCGACGCGCTTGGCTCGGAGCGCGATAAAATCACTGTTCACCTGAGATTCTGCGAATTCTGCGCATCAGAGGTCGAACTCTATTCGCATTATCCGCAATCGGACGAGCAGATTGAAAGAACAGAAATTCCGCCGCCGCTTTTTGAACTTGCCGAAGCCCTTTTGAGCAATAAGCACAGAGATAATTCTTTGCTCAAAAGGCTTTTTAGCGAAAATGAGGACTCAAAATGCACCGATTTTTGAGTATTTTTTTAATCCCAAATCCCAAATCGTAAATCCCAAATCAGCTTCCGCAAATCTCATCAATCGCTATTTATTGTAAAACAGGCTGTTAGCCTGTTTTAATTTCGCGCCGCTATTGATAATAAAGGAAAGCAGGGAAAACAGGCTAACAGCCTGTTTTACGTTTTCTCTTTAACTTAATGCCATTTTGCTCTCTCGCCCGCACTCTTTTTTGCAATAACTTTATCTTTCGCTTGATTTCTAAGCCTTGTTCGCTGGGAGCGCACGCATCCCAGCGATCTGGAAGCGCAAGCGGTCAAAAAAGCCGCGTCGGTAAATAAACGTTATATTAAGAGCAAACGCTTTTACGCCGCGAAGCGCGACGTAGCACGCAAGGATGCGTGCGCTCCCAGCGAACATCGCTTTCCTTTTTATTTTCAAAATTATTTTCGAGCCGCTTACGCGGCAGGTTTTTCTCCTCGCCACGTTGACTTTTCTACTCTAACGCCGCTTGAAAAGTGATTTCATCGCGGCTTCGCTTCGGATGAAATCACTTCTCAAGCTATTTATATTTTTAAAAAAATTGCAAAGCGTAAGAGTGTAAAAGGGCTAAAGGGTAATTAATTCCTGACAAGACGAAAGCCCAAGTAGTTGCTACGAAACGAAGGCGCGTAGTAGCTACGAATCGCGGAACGCAAGTCCCTACCGAGGATGTACCAACCGCCACCGCGAATCACTCGATCCGAGCCCGAACTCGCGCCCGTCGGATTCGTTACACTTCCACTCGGATATTCTCCATACCAATCCTCCACCCACTCCCACACGTTCCCGTGCATATCATACAACCCCCACGCATTCGCCTGTTTTTGCCCCACCTGATGCGTTGTCTTGCCGGAGTTTGCGTCATACCAACCCATCGAATCAATGCTTCCCGCATAATCACCCGTTGTTCCCGCACGACACGCATATTCCCACTCGGCTTCTGTCGGTAAACGATATTTGTAACCGTCATTCTGCCCGTTCAATTTTGAAACAAACTGTTGCGCTTCTTCCCAAGACACGCTCTCCACCGGGCAATTTGGGCAATCTTTGAAAGACGACGGATTGTTTCCCATCACCGCTTGCCATTGCGCTTGCGTCACTTCCGTTCTACCCATAAAAAACGCTTGACTGATCGTTACTTTATGCTTGGTGCTATCGCCCATCATGAAATCGCCCGCCGGAATATACATAAATTCCATCCCATTCGAGTTTCTCCGCATCGTCCCGATTTTCGGCGGCTCATACATCGCTTTGGCGTCTTCGACATACACGCCTTCCGGATATTTGACGGCGTAGGCTTTGAAGTCCTCGACATCTTTGCTCTCCCGAATCTGTTCATACGCGACCATACTTGCCACCAGCATATTCATCCGCGTTCGCGCTTCTGCCGTGTATTGACTGTTCGGATTCGCCGCGATGTAAGATTTATAAACATTCGGGTCTTTGCTCGATCTGACGCGATTCCATTCCGCGTCCGTGATGCCGCCAATCTTTGTCCGTGCCTGATTGGCAAATGCGCCGTTCGGATATTTTTGCAGAAAGTTTTGAAAATCCGCCTGATTCGCGCTCGTTTTGATTTTGTTCCACGCTTCGAGTTCTGCCAGCGCGTCGTCGGTGTTTTGGTTATTGATTGTCGGGTTTTGCGTAGTTGTCGGCGTGGTCGTTGCGGTTTCTAACTGCCGCAGTTTGATGCGGGCGGCTCCAACATTTGCCCCCGTCGGAAATTCGCTTAAATAGGCTTGCACTTTGCCCTTGTCGGTTGAACTGCGCACCGATAGCCAAACCAATTCTTCCAATCGGATCTTCGCTTTTTCGGTATTCGCGGCGTTTGGAAACTCCCTCAAAAAATACCGGAAATCTTCCGCATCGTTTGAATTCTTTACCAAATCCCACGCTTCTTTTTCCTGTTCGGTTTTGTTCTTTGCCAGAATCGTCGGCTCGGTCGTGTTTTTCGTGACAACTACCGATTTCTCCGCTTTGAAATAAAATTCACCCCTTAAAGAAGATGAAACCCACGGAATCTGATTCCCGCTCGATGCTTTGTCCACCGCGATCGTCACCTGTTTGAAGGCTTCTTCGATCTTCAGATTCGGCTGATTGATAATCTTGAGAAGCTGTGTTGTGTAAAGTCCGTTTCTGCCGTCGCCGTCCGAAGCTGTTTTGTCGGGCGATGTCGCATAACCGATAAATGTTCCGGTCGGCGCAGAAATTTGTGCCAAACCGCCGTCGCTGGTATCGCGGTTCCACGAACGCGCAAACGGATTGTTGCGGCACGCGTCCAATATGACGATGTTCAAACCGTTGTTCGCCGTCGCCATTTTCCGCAACACGATCTCGAAATTTAGCGCGGCAAAATCTATCTCGTCTTCGCGCGAAACGTCCGCTTCGACCGGAATCAGATAGTTTTTATTATTGACCTGGACACCGTGTCCGGCATAATAAAACAGTCCGACTCCGCCGTTTGCTTTGAGTTTGTCGCCAAATTCGCGCACCTTGTCGGTCATCTGTTTCAAACTCAAATTCGTGCCCGAAATAACCTCAAACCCAACCTCGGTCAAAGCCTTGGTCATATCGGTCGCATCATTGACCGGATTCGTCAACTTTCGCGCATTCAGATAATCGCTGTTGCCGATGACGAGTGCCGTCCGCTTGGCGGTTTTATCGTTTTCACGCTCTAGTTTGCGGTCAGTTTGCGCGAAGACCAGCGATTGAAAAACAACCGCCGTTAAAATTAAGATTGTGCCGATTCTTTTCATAGATCCTCCAAAAGAAAGCGAAAAATCGGGCGCAGAGCAACCCTTCCAGACCTCAAATTTAATGTAAATTGATAGATAATCTTTCATCTTTTCTCAAATCAAAGGTTAAAAAGACCTGATAAAACTATTAACAGGTCTGGAAGAGTTGCTCTCTCGCCCGATCTTCAAATTACGCGAGTTCGATTTTTTGAGCAATCACGTGTCTTTGCTTTTTTCTAGTTTCGCTTCTCGGTATTTTTGCACAAAACCGCCCAAAAGTCGAACATTTTTTTTCTTAAAGAGTAATGTCTCAGTGATAAGTTTTAGCGACTGGAGCGCAAGCGTCCCCGCTTGCCATGAGCGTTGCTTCAACGCGAAAAAGCCATTCATAACTTTTTACTGACACATTACAACGAACTTAATGCCTCAGTGATAAGTGATGAACGGATCGCGGGGCATCCCTGTAACTTGACTAAGCACAGAGTGCGAAAATGGCGTTTGTGAGCCTCATGCCGTCGAATTTAACAAGGCTTTTTCGCGTTTGTTGCAACGCTCATGGCAAGCGGGGACGCTTGCGCTCCAGTCTTACAGTTTTCGATTACTAAGAGAATAACTTATCACTGAGGCATTACCTTAAAGAGTAATGTCTCAGTGATAAGTTATAGATAAAATGTTTGTTTAAAGATCGGGCGCAGAGCAATCCTTCCAGACCTTAAATTTAATGTAAATTGATTGATAAACCTTTATCTTTCTCAAATTTAAAGGCGAAAAAGACCTGATAAAAATATTAACAGGTCTGGAAGGGTTGCTTTGCGCCCGCTCTTTCCGCCGACTCAAAGTTTGCTGATTTTTGAGTAATCTTTTTAATCCCAAATCCCAAATCGTAAATCCCAAATCAAATTAGCTGCCGCAAATCTCATCAATCGCTTCTTCGTATTTTTCGTCAATCACACCGCGTTTTATTTTTAATACGAAACGATTATTAACCGTTTTTTTTATCCCTTGTGTGTCTTCCATAGTTTTAATCAATCGTTTCTAAAGATGAATTTTAATGACAATCGGCATCACAACAAGTTTTGCCGCGCAAACCTTCAATTCCTTCGTTGACGATAATCGGAATCATTACAAGCGCGGCAATCGGGTCAGTCCACCACCAACCAAAAAGTGCGTTCAGAGCCAAACCGCCAAGCGAGATTGCCGAAAGATAGACGCATAAATCGGTTTG
>JANPDZ010000853.1:0-6293 GCA_031431735.1 Acidobacteriota bacterium
GAAAGAAAATCTAATTACTCTCGGTCCGACATTTATCAAAATCGGGCAATCTCTCGGAACTCGCGCCGACCTTTTGCCGCTTCCATTTGTCAAAGCATTAGGAGAATTGCAAGATTCCGTGCCGCCGTTTCCGAACGAGATCGCGTTTGCGCGGATCGAAAAAGAATTAGAGAAGAAAATCAATCAGATTTACGCCGAATTTGATATTGAACCCGTTGCGGCGGCAAGTCTTGGACAAGTTTATCGCGCCAAACTCTTTACTGGCGAAGAAGTTGCCGTTAAAGTTCAGCGTCCCAACTTAGCCGGAATCATCAAAGGCGATATCGAAATTCTGCGGAAAGTGACAAAGTTTGCCGAACGCTTTCCGCGTTTGAACGAAAACGCGGATTGGGCGGGAATGCTCCGCGAATTTGACGAAACGATTCACGAAGAAATGGATTACGCAGCGGAAGGCAAAAATGCCGAACGCTTTCACGCGAGCTTTAAAGACTGGACAAACATCCACGTTCCGAAGATCTACTGGACTGCGACAACTTCGCGCATTCTGACAATGGAATTTATTCACGGCACGAAAGTAACGTCTTTGGAAGAACTGAGCGGACGGAATGTTTCGCCCGAAAAGGTCAATCGCCTGCTGATCAAAACCTATCTCAAACAACTGCTCGAAGACGGATTTTTCCACGCCGATCCGCATCCGGGCAATCTTTTGGTAATGCCTGACGGAAGATTGGCGTTTTTCGATTTCGGAATGGTCGGACGCATCACGCCGAAATTACAGGCGAAAATGATTGACGCGTTTTTCCACGTTGTCGCCAAAGATGCGGGTGGAATCGCGCAGGATCTGATTGATCTCGACTTTTTAAAACCCGGAGCTGATGAATCGAAAATCAAAGAAGTTGTGATAAAGATGTTTGCGCTGCATCTTGATCTGAAGCTCAAAGACGTTAAATTCAAAGAACTGACCTACGATTTAGCGGACGTGATGTATGATTATCCGTTTCGTTTGCCGTCGAATTTTACATACATTATGCGTGCCTTGATGACGCTCGAAGGCATCGGCATCATCACCGACCCGGAATTTAATGTCTTTGAAACCGCCAAACCTTTCGCCAAAGAATTTATGCTCAGACGCGAAGGCAAGGATTTGCGCAAACTTCTGACTGATAAATTATTAGGACGCGACACGCCCGATGGCAAACTCGATTTGGAGAGAACGTGGAAGCTCGCTAAAATGGCGGCGAAAACTATCTTTAATTTTGGAAATAAATAATAAAGTCTGTAAAATGCGACAATGAAACTGCAAAAACTCCAACTCAAAAACTTTAAGAGATTTAGCGACTTAACAATTGACATTATTCCTCCAAATGCGAAATTAGTCTTGTTAATCGGTTCAAACGGTTGCGGAAAATCTTCGGTTTTTGATGCTTTTAGCTTTGTAAATGAGAGTTTGCAAAATAAAGCGTTTGGAACAAATGAAGATTATTATAAAAAAGATAAAACAAAAGATATTGTGGTAGAGCTGGATTTTGGCGATTTTATTGTTAAGTTTCAAGGTAAAGACTTTGAATTCGGAAGTTCGGTTGCTAAGCCTAATTTATCATCGAATTCTTTTTACGGCAGAACGAGTTTTCGGCAAACCCCAAGACTAACCAGAACCAGTATTGGACAAGAAAGGTTTGATATTGAAAAAGATTCCGACAGACCTCAATTTTTTATTGATAAAGACGAAAGATTTGAAAATGACATTGAAAAAATCTCAGGAACAATTCTCAAGGAGTTTTTTCGCACAGACCAATCAAACAAACAAATTCGAGAAAAATATATTGAGCCAATAAATAAAGCATTACAAAATATTTTCGGTGAAAATAACGGCACAAAACTTGAATTAATTGAAATAATTCCACCACTTGAAGGCAATGTTGCACAAGTAAATTTTCGCAAAGGAACATCGGAAATTCACTATAATTTGTTAAGCGCAAGCGAAAAAGAAGTTGTCAATTTATTGATAAACCTTTTGAGCCGAAGCGAAAATTATCAAGACACAGTTTATTTCTTTGATGAAATTGATCTTCACCTTGAATCAAAAACGCAGTTCCGATTGCTCAAAGAAATTACAGAAAATTGGATTCCCGCAAATTGCCAAGTTTGGACGGCTTCACATTCGCTTGGTTTTATTGAATACGCGAAACAAACCGAAAATGCCGCAATAATTGATTTTGATAGTTACGATTTTGATAATCAGCAAATCTTAACGCCTGAGCCGAAAGAAAATCCCGACATTTACGAAATAGCTGTCGGAAAAGAGTTTTTGCCGAGTCTTTTTGAACAAATGAATATTTATTTTATCGAAGGCAACGACAGCAGACACTATGCCCAAATCGGGATTCCAAAAACAATATTTGTTCCTGAGAACGACCGCAACAATGTCTTTCACAAAGTCCGAACGGCAAATTTTCGCGGAATTGTTGACCGCGATTTTTTAAGCGATGATGATATTTCCGAAATTCGCAGACAATACAAAAACTTAATTATTTTAGATTATTACAGCATCGAAAACTATCTCTATCATCCTGAAAATCTCGCCGAATATTATGCTTCAATTGAGAAAGAATTTAACAAAAATCAATATATTCAACAGCTTACACAAGCAAAAAACGAAATAAAACGAGATTTAGTTTTATCCATTTTTTCTGATAGAGAAAGTTATCCGTATTTTGGCGAACCCGAATTTAATGGACAGTCTTTACAAAATCGGTTTAAAAAGAAGGACGATAATATGACCCAAGTAAAATCTGTCGCTGATTATTTGGATAGCGACGAGATTGAAACTTTTTACAAATCATTGCCAATGAAAGATTATTGTAAATATTTACCGCAAAGACAGAATATTTCTAAAAATGAATTAGCAAAAACAAAATGGTTCAAACTGCAAGTTGAGAAATTACTTGAAAATTAAACTTGGAAACTCTTAAAAATGGCTTTCAAAACTGTTTTTAACACAGGAAAATAAATGCTATGCAGACAATTACAGTCGAAGAAATTGACAGCAAATTAAAAACGCTTACCGCTGATAAATTAACGGCAGTTTATCATTTTGTTTCGTATTTGGCTGACAGCGATTTTGATCTGTCGGATATTTCAGCAAAAGAATTAATGTTTGCTAATCAATCACAAATTGCCAAAGATTGGGACACACCGGAGGAAGATAAAGCATGGGCAGATTTATAAAAGGCGATGTCGTCGTTCTGCCGTTTCCATTTTCAGATTTGACCGCCAACAAAAAACGTCCGGCGTTGGTTGTTGCAAATCTTACGGGCGGACCTAATTGTTTGTTTAATCACGAGAGAACGTGGAAACTCGCAAAAATGGCGTTTAAGACGGTTTTCAATACGAACAAATAAAATTTATGGAAAATTAGTAGAAAATCCTGTAAATTAACGGTTATGAACAATTCCGATGAAACATTGAAAAAAACGACGGAAGGCGAAGCTATTTTGCAGGCTATTGCGGAACTTTCCAAGACTATCGCGGAAGTTTCAAATAAGCTTGATAAATTGGAGAAATTTGTGACTGTTCAATTTGACGTGGTGCAGGAAGGAGTTGCATATAACAGCGCGAAGTTTGACCGTTTGGAAGCGAAATTTTACGAAGCACGCTCTGATATTTCCAATATGAGAGCCGACATCAAAGAACTGACTCAAGTCGTGCGTAAAAAAGAATTGGTTTAAAGTTGAAAGATTGATTTCGACCAAACGTGAAACTCGCAAAAATGGCTTTTAAGACGGTTTTCAATACGAATAAATAGTTTCAGTAGATCCAAATTTCATAAAATTATCGAAAAATACTGCTGCGCATATTGGATAATGGATAATGGATAATGGATAAATTCGGTTGTCCGTCAATCACATTTATCAATTATCAATTATCAATTATCCATTATTCCAAGGGTTTCAGCCGAAAATTCAAGAAACCTCAAATAACTTTAAAGCGTTATCAGCACAGGCTTTTTTACAAATTTGGATCTACTGAGTTTATATGAGCGATGAAAAAGTTTCTTATCGTAGAAAGGACATTATCAAAATTCTGGCGGATTTGAATATGATGGTTGTATCTTTAGACAGAATCGGTTCTTATTATTCCGATTGCAAAACTGTTGAAGAGTATCATGCTTTATCGTCGAATTTTCTTGATGATTGGAAAGTTTTCTGCAAACTTGCAAGTGCCAGAAAGATTTTAGATTCGGCTTTCTCCAGAGAGCTTGGCGATGATGATATGGATGAATTGGAAAGAGAATTTCAGGATTTGCAATATTGGAGCATGAAAAATCCCAAACCGCTAATGAGGAGCAAATAAAAACAATAATGTATCGAATAATCTTCGCCTATGAAACGATTCATTTTAACTTTTCTTTTGATTCATATTTTCGTAGCAATTTGTTTTTCGCAGACAAAAATGACGAATAAAACCAAAATCGTGCATATCAAAAACGATTTTTCTATCAGTGAACTCGAAAACGCATCTTGGGACAAAGCCAAAAATATTTTGATTAATAAATATTGGTCGGGCAAAAATGCGCCGAAAGGCAGACAATTTAAGGCGAAACTTTTGTGGTCTGAGACAGCTCTTTATGTGCGGTTTGAAGCGAATCAAACCGAACCTTTGATCTTTTCGGAAACGACAAATCTCAAAAGCAAAACAAAAGGACTTTGGGACAGAGATGTCTGCGAGATTTTTCTCGCGCCGAAGCGTGAGGAGTTTCACAAATATTTCGAGTTCGAGATTGCACCGAACGGCGAATGGATTGATCTCGGAATTCATCAAATGCCCGACCGGCGCGAAACCAATTGGGATTACGTGTCGGGAATGGAGTCGAAATCTTTGATCGGGAAAAACAAGGTTTGGATGGCAATCAAGATTGAATGGAAAGCGTTCGGCAAAGTGCCAAAAACAGGCGATGTTTGGCTCGGAAATATTTTTCGCTGTGTTGGCGCGGGTGCGACACGCGGTTATCTGGCTTGGACGCCGACCTTGACAAAGGAAGCGAGTTTTCACGTTCCCGAAAAGTTCGGCGAGTTTGAATTTACGAAATAAGTTTGGTTCGTTTCGCTAAAAATCAGATGTGCCTTCCAAGCGAAGTCGAAAGATTTTTCAAGGCGAAAATTGCCGGTGAATAAACGGTTTCTTGATGTTTTCGCTTTTGTTTGACTTGATACATTTCCAAATCGGCAATCTTGATGGATTGTTCCACTTCCTTAAAATCAGTAAAATCAGCAAATCCGCTCGACACTCCGATGTTCAAAACCTCGTGGTTATCTTTTTCCAACTGAACATTCGCTAGTAAATCGCCCAATTTTTTCATTCTCTCGCGGGCATCTTCGGCTTTCATACTGACCATGATCACAAAAAATTCATCGCCGCCCCAACGAAAAAGCAAATCTTCCGCTCGAATCAGTGCGCGAATTGCCCGAACAACCGCGCGAATTGCTCGGTCGCCAACGTCATGCCCGAATTTGTCGTTGATCGGTTTGAGATTATCAATGTCGAAAACTCCGACACAACCCGAAATTTCGCCCGGTTCGCCGGAGCCTTTTTGTAAAAACCCGTAAAAAGCGTGGCGATTAAAAGCCGTCGTGAGCGGATCGGTTTGCGCAAATTGCCGGAGTTTTTCGTGCGCTTCCCGGAATTTTTGATTGGCTTCAAATATATCTAAACGTAGTTTTTCCAATAAAATCATTATTATTCCGAAGCCAAGCAAAGTTTCCAGAAAAAGGTCGAAAATCGAATTGTATGGCAAATACGACTGGAATAATGGAATTTCCAGACCTGTTCCACGGGTTACAAAAATAATCGAATATTGGAAAAAAACGACGGCTAAAAGAGCCAAAGCAAGCCGCGAAACTGTCCACCCAAGATTTTTTCGCTGAAGTTTGTGCTGCGGTCTGAGCATAAAGAAGGAAATCGTAAAGAGTGAACCGACAATGTAAGCGTGAATAAAAAAGAAATTATTAAAATCCGCGTTTAAATAAGGAACGGTGAAAGCAATTAAAACTGCCGGAATCAACCAATAGAAACTGCGCGAAGTCAAATTCTTGCCGGACGTAAAATTTCGACACCCCGCAATTAACAGATAGCTGAAAATATATTCGCCTAAAAACTAAACGACTCTGCACTAGAAGTGCCGAGGTTTGATAATTGACTGAAAGTCACGCGCTATTCGAGAATGATATTATCGGTGTCGCGGTTTGATGGATGGCGATGATGTTCCAAGTATTCTTGCACCATCTCGTCCGTTA
>JANPDZ010000854.1:0-2930 GCA_031431735.1 Acidobacteriota bacterium
CCAAGAACTTTTTCAAATCAATTTCTAGTTTATGCTAGTTTGGAGAAACCGTCTTTATAACATCAAGCGTCCCCGCTTGCAAACGTCGCTCGATTTGCGGCGTTAAATGCTTCGATTCCTTAATATATTGAAAAAAAACAGGCGTTTCGAGCGTTTTTCAAACGCTATGCAAGCGGGGACGCTTGCGCTCCAGTCATAACTTTTTACTGAGGCATTACTTCTCTTTATTCTTTTTCGGTTGGCGGATGACCGCCCGTTGCATATAAAACCCGTCGCAGATTGATTAAACCGAAACGATTCATTAATGGTTTTTCCACCCGAAACTTTCGGGAAAATATGCTCAAAACAAAAAGGCTGTGGCGAAAATGCTTCGGGAATACGGCAATATTCACAAAATCCGTTCGCTCTTTTTTTGACCAGATCACGAAGTTTGACCGCAATATATTCACTCATAATCAGGCAATCGCAAACCAACCTGCTGCATTGCGGTTGGCAGAGTAACGCCGTGCAAATCGGCTAAAGAAGCAACCGCTTTCATTCTGTCAGCGTGCATCACTTCGAGTTTTTCAATCAATTCGGCTAATTCGGCAAAACCTTTTGGTGTGATTTTTCCGCTGTCGCGTAAAACTTGAAGTTCTTTCATTCGGACCAAACTTTTATCCGACAGAGTCTTTTGGATAATTTGCAGAAGTTTGCTTTCCTCGCCCGACAGATGCGGCGCAATTCTCTCGGCGCGAACTGCCAGAACATTTCCGACCAACTGCTCCAATTCGTCCAAAGGCATAGCTTGAACAGCAGAAATTATTTGCTGCGAAGATAGATTTTGCTGTGAATTCATAGTATTTTCTCCAATTTGATTATTTTCCGTTCAATCAAAATGCTTGTCAATCATAATTGGTTACGATTGCAGATTACTGCCTATTAGAAAATCTCCCGCACATTTAGTTCAAAGCCGACCAAAACGTCTTCGCCGTCAAGTATTTCTGGGTTTCGCAAGACTTCCGTTTCGCCGTTTGACCGATAGATATAAACTTTTTTATGGTCGGGATCAATTAACCAACCTAATCTGACACCGTTTTCGATATACTCACGCATTTTTGATTGCAATTTTTTGATCGAATCGGTTGACGAACGAAGTTCAATCACAAAATCAGGCACTATTTTGTAAACTTTCTTTTTTTCCGCGTCGCTGAATTTATCCCATTTTTCGCGTTTGAGCCAAGCTACGTCAGGCGAGCGTTTTGCGCCATTCGGCAAAGTAAAAATGGTTGATGAATCAAAAACTATTCCTTCGTTATGCGTTATTGACCACATATCGGTTCTGGTGATCAGCTGAGTGTTTTTCCAACCCGTGTCAGGTAAGGTCGGCGGCATAATAATCAATTCTCCTTTGGCGGAAAGTTCAAATTGCAAGTCAGGATGCTTCCGACAAACGGTTTCAAACTGCTCATCGGACAATTTGCCGAAATTCAAGGTATAAGGCGGCGGTAGAAAATACGACAATTTATGAATATTTCGTGCTGTTGCTATCATAATTTCACCTAACCAAATTTTAACTTATAATCACATTTGATGCCAAACTTGTTTTATTGCGGTCTGAAACGTTACACCGTTCAAATAAGCTAATCACAAGCGACTATCGAAATCAAAAAAAACTCCGCGCCAAACAAGCGTAGAGTTTTCTTTCGTAATTGTTTAGGTCTTTGGTTTTTGGTTTTTGAAAGAAATTGCCGATTGGCTTTTGAATTTCTCAGCAATCCGCTTATTTTTCAGTGTCTCGATTGAAAATCAAAGGGTTGACATTAAATAAAACCAAAAACCAAAGACCAAAAGCCAAAGACCTAATCAGCTACAACATTTCAATCAATAAAAGTTTATGTTACCGAATAATTTCGACCGGACAAAACGTTAATGTTTGCCAATCTTTGTCGGCTGTGACGGCGGTTGTGTCGTGCAATATCGCCAACGCCAAACAACATCTGTCGCCCAAAGATAAGCCCAAATGTTTGGTCAAAGGTCGCAGTTCGGCAACTTTCGCGGCTTGTTCAAAATCGAACTCAATAATTTCTAATCCTAATTTTTGAAAATCTTCAAGCGTTGGTTGTGAAAGCAGATTTTTTTCAGCAAGTTTTGTCAAGACTTCGGCAACATTGACACTGCTTATTTTCGATTTATCAAGGAGAGGTTCGACAATTTCCGCACCTTTTTCTTGAAAAATTACCGCCAAAATCGCCGAAGAATCCAAGACTTTCTTACTCATTTTCGGCTTCCTCGCGGCGGTCGGCAATCAGTTCGTCAACCATCGAAATATTTTCGGGAACATTTTTCCGCACCAATTCCTGAATTCTCCGCAGAGCCAGTTTACTAGTCGAAATCTTGACCGAATCGTCTTCCAAAGTTAAATTCACATCTTCGCCAATTTCGATTCCGAGTTGTTTTCGCATTTCCGCCGGAATCACAATTCTGCCGCCTTGTGTTACCTTTGTTCGGACTATTTGCTGCATAATTTCAAACTCCTTTTTCCTTATGCCATTATATACACAATGTGCCATATTATTCAACACATGACACATTTAATCTTTATTGGCTTTCTCCAAACTGAAAAAACAGGCGAGTGTATAATTTAATTACTGAGCGGCATAGAAATTGCTTTGACGCGAAATAAAGAAAATTTGCCCGCGAATCTCCGCAAATTTACGCGAATAAAATCAATTTTTAGGACAACATATTTTAGTCAGGCAAAAATAATACAAAAATATTCGCGCTGATTGGCGTAGATTCGCGGGCAGAACTAAACGACTCTGCACTAGAAGTGCCGAGGTTTGATAATTGACTGAAAGTCACGCGCTATTCGAGAATGATATTATCGGTGTCGCGGTTTGATGGATGGCGATGATGTTCCAAGTATTCTTGCACCATCTCGTCCGTTA
>JANPDZ010000855.1:0-5526 GCA_031431735.1 Acidobacteriota bacterium
GACCATTTTCGTCTATGATGGAGGCGGACAACTTGTCGCGGAATACTCCACTAAATCGGCAGAAACGCCGCAAGTCAGCTATTTGACAAGCGATCATCTTGGTTCTCCAAGAGTAATCACGAACCAACTCGGCGCGGTCACAATCCGCAAAGATTATATGGCGTTCGGCGAGGAAACCTACACCGCGCAAAGAACTTCGGCTATAAACTACGACAACCAAAGCGAAACACGGAAAGGTTACACGGGTTACGAGAAAGACGACGAAAGCGGATTAGACTTTGCACAGGCGAGATATTACAACTCGAAACACGGACGTTTTACAAGCGTTGACCCGTTGACGGCAAGCGCGAATGTGAAAGACCCACAGACGTTTAATCGTTACAGCTATGCGATGAATTCGCCGTATAAATTTACGGATCCGTTAGGATTGATTTGTTTCATAGCGTATCTCCTTTTGAGGTTTCGAGCCTGTTATGTTTTTTGGTCTAAACTAAGGATACGCTATTTTTACCTTTTTTCCATTTCCACAACTTTTGATACTACCTCTACCGGAAACAACCTTATTTTTTCAGAATTACTTGGATGAGTTAACCTGAGTATTGATTAGAAAAGTAGAAAGAAAATGGGACGCGGATTTGCGCGGATACAGGCGGATGAGCACGGATTTGTTGAAAATATTTTTTAATTCGTCGAAAGTTTACTTAAAATAATCCGCCGATTTTCCGCTTAATCCGTGTTCGTCCGCGTCCCATTTCTTCTTTGATTTTCTAATCAATACTCAGGTTGAGTTAAAGAAAACACCCTTTAATCAGAGTATTGAAGATGTAAATCTGCGGCTTATTGTTGAGCCAGACGAAATGTTATCAAATTTTCAAGATTTACCAACTGAGTTTTACAATTTAATTACTGAAATTGGAATCCGCAGTATAAGTTTTGGAGAACTAAGCAAGAAGCTTAAATAAGGACAGCCCACTCGTCATCAGTAAAATTTTCAGATTATTTTAAATAACAATCAACAAATCACCGTAATACAGCCAACTATTTAGCCCTAAAATTTCTTAATCATACAATACAAATTTCCCAATGAATTCTAATTTACCCGAACTTGGCTTGACAAAGATTTTGCTTTTTCGATATAGTTTGTAGTTTCGGACATAAACGTCTGGATTGATAGAGCGATACTTTAATAAGTATGGCTCGTAGATTTTTGAAGGTTGAAGCAGGAATTGTAGCGTAAAGTAGCCGAACCTATCGGATTGCGGCATAATTGAAACTATTCTTTAGAACGCCACGCTACAGCAAAGCCGGAAACCGGCAATTATTAAATTAGTTTAATCCATTTAACTTAAGACACAAGTTACAGCTTGTTGCTAACTGCCGGAAAATATTTCGGCAAGAGTCAGGTAAAAGGATACTTTTGCCTTTCGGGTTTTTAAATAAGAGGAAAGAATGCCAACGATTAACCAATTAGTTCGCAAAGGTCGCCAGAGAATTAAATACAAAACGGCGAGTCCGGCACTGCAGGCAAATCCGCAAAAACGCGGCGTTTGCACCCGTGTTTATACGCAGACACCGAAAAAGCCGAATTCGGCTTTGAGAAAAGTAGCGCGTGTTCGTCTGACGAATCAAATCGAAGTGACGACCTATATTCCGGGTATCGGACATAATTTGCAGGAACACTCGATCGTCCTTATTCGCGGCGGCCGTGTCAAAGATCTGCCGGGTGTTCGGTATCACGTCATTCGCGGAACGCTCGATGCTTCGGGTGTTGCCAATCGTAATCAATCGCGCTCGAAATACGGCGCGAAACGTCCGAAGGGAGCCAAGTGATTTGGGATTTGAGATTGCGGATTGCGGATTTAATTTAGCAATCGGCATTGGACAACCCGAAAGAATTTGAAAGCGGAAAGGGAATTTAGCGAAGACAAAATCCGCAATCCCAAATCCGCAATCCGAAATTGAATTATGCCAAGAAGAAGAGTTGCAGGAAAAAGAGAAGTTTTGCCGGATCCGATTTATAACAGCATCCTTGTTACTAAATTTATCAACGGCGTCATGTGGGCGGGTAAGAAATCGACCGCCGAACAGATTTTTTACGGTGCGATGGAAAAGATCGCCAACAAAACCGGCGAAGAACCATTGAAAGTTTTCAAAAAGGCATTGGACAATGTTTCACCGGCACTTGAAGTCAAATCACGCCGCATCGGCGGTGCGACTTATCAAGTTCCGATCGAAGTCACCAAAGACCGCCGCAATACGCTGGCGATTCGCTGGGTTGTCACCAATTCGCGCAAGCGCGGTGAAAAAACAATGACCGATCGGCTGGTCGGTGAATTGCTTGATTCATACAACAATCGCGGCGGCGCAATCAAGAAACGTGAAGACATTCACCGGATGGCAGAAGCGAACAGAGCATTCGCGCATTACAGGTTTTAATTAGTGGTCGGTGGTCAGTGGTCAGTGGACAGAAGAAATCCAACTGATCACCGACCACTGCCCACCGACCACTGAAAAGATGGCAAACATTAGTTTAGACAAATTTAGAAACATCGGCATTATGGCGCACATTGACGCGGGTAAAACCACGACAACCGAGCGCGTGCTTTTCTACACGGGTGTTTCGCACAAGATCGGCGAAGTTCACGAGGGAACGGCGACGATGGACTGGATGGCGCAGGAACAAGAGCGCGGAATTACGATTACCTCAGCCGCGACGACTTGTTACTGGACGCGCAACGGTGTCGAACACCGCATTAATATTATTGATACGCCCGGTCACGTTGATTTCACGATGGAAGTCGAACGTTCTCTTCGCGTTCTCGATGGCGCAGTTTGCGTTTTTGACGGCGTTGCCGGGGTTGAACCGCAATCCGAAACAGTTTGGCGACAGGCTGATAAATACGGCGTTCCGCGAATTTGCTTTATCAATAAATTAGACCGCGCCGGTGCTTCATTTGAACGCTCGTTTGATTCAATTATCAAACGTCTCGGCGCAAATGCGGTTGCTTTGCAGATTCCGATCGGACTCGAAGACCAGTTAAAAGGTGTCATTGATCTGATCACGATGAAAGGTCTAGTTTGGAACGACGAATCGAAAGGCGCACAATACGAAACAGTTGAAATTCCGGCTGATTTGGTTGAGGCGGCGACCGAAGCGCGTGAAAAATTGGTCGAAGCAGTTTCGGCGATAGACGACGATCTGATGCTGAAATATCTCGAAGGCGAGGAAGTTTCTCAAGATGAAATTCGCAAAGCTCTGCGGCAAGGCACGATTGATTTGAAAATTGTTCCGGTCGTCACCGGTTCGGCTTTCAAGAACAAAGGCGTTCAGACATTACTCGATGCGGTGGTTGATTATTTGCCGAGTCCGCAAGATATTCCGGCGGTCGAAGGCACGAATCCGAAAACCGATGCCGTTGAAACACGCGAAGCGACCGCGACCGCACCGTTTTCAGGTTTGGTTTTCAAACTGATGGGGGACAAGCATCTCGGACAGCTCGCTTTTGTCAGAATTTATTCGGGAACGGTCAAATCCGGTTCTTACGTTGTCAATACAATTAAAGGTTCAAAAGAACGCGTCGGGCGACTTATGCTGATGCACGCCAATAAACGTGAAGACGTTGATTCGGCGAGTGCGGGCGAAATCGTCGCGATCGGCGGAATGAAAAACGTCACGACGGGCGATACGGTTGCTGATGAAATGAAACCGATCATTCTTGAATCAATGGAATTTCCCGATCCGGTCGTGCGTGTTGCGGTTGAACCGAAAACCCGTGCCGATCAGGACAAAATGGGCATCGCGCTCAATCGTCTGGCGCAGGAAGATCCGAGTTTCAGAGTTTCGACCGATCACGAAACAGGTCAAACGATCATCGCCGGAATGGGCGAATTGCATCTCGAAATTATCGTTGACCGGATGAAACGCGAATTTAGCGTCGAAGCCAACGTCGGCAAACCGCAGGTTGCTTATCGCGAAACGATTACGGTTCCGGCTCCCGGCAAAGAGATCTTCAAGAAACAATCCGGCGGTCGCGGTCAATTCGCGCACGTCGAACTCGAGATCGAACCGGCACCGGGCGAAGGTTTTGTCTTTGAAGACAAAATCAGCGGTGGCTCGATTCCGCGTCAGTTTATCAAACCGACGATGGAAGGAATGCAGGACGCAATGCGTCGCGGATACCTGGCGGGTTATGAACTCGTTGATATTAAAGCGCGGCTTGTTTTCGGTTCATTTCACGAGGTTGACTCGGACGAACGTTCATTCCACATCGCGGGAAGCCTTGCTTTCCAGGATGCGGTCAAAAAGGCGAAGGCCGTTTTGCTTGAACCGATTATGAAAGTCGAAGTTGTTACGCCTGAAGAATATATGGGCGCGGTCAACGGCGATTTGAGCCGTCGGCGCGGACAAATCGAAGGTATGGCTCCGCGTCCGGGCAATGTTCAGGTTGTCACCGCGTTCGTGCCTTTATCGGAAATGTTCGGTTACACAACAGATCTGAGAAGCGCGACGCAGGGACGCGCAACTTCAACAATGCACTTTGAGCGTTACGATCAAGCTCCGCGTAACGTTGCTGAAGAAGTTATTGCAAAGGTAAAAGGAGCGACAGTTAATTAAAGGAATGAATCTGACAACAACCAAAATGACAATGATTTATTGGAAGTCTGATAAATTTTGGCTGGGCAAATTGTTAGAGCATCCGGAAATAATGACGCAGGGCGAAACGCCTGATAAATTGAAAGAAAATATCAAAGAAGCATATTTGCTGATGGTGATGGATGATCTGTTGCTGAAATTTGATAGGACTTAAAACAGTTTATGCCAATAATTAGCAAATTTTTAGGAATAATTATTGCGATGTATTGGAACGACCACTCCCCGCCGCATTTTCACGCGAAATATGGCGAATATGAAGTGAAAGTGAATATTTTGACGGGAGTCGTCGAAGGAAGATTTCCGAGAAGAGCCTTGCGGCACGTTTTAGAGTGGTATGAGTTGCACAAAGATGAACTTTTTGAGAATTGGCAATTATGCGAGAAAAAAGAGCTGCCAAATCTCATTGAACCTTTGGAGTAAAGATGTTTTTGCACATAGTTAGCGCAAAATATTTAGAAGACTATAGCTTAGAAGTCGTTTTTAGTAACGGACGCAAAGGCGTAGCAGATTTATCAGAAGTTCTCCAAGGCACTGTGTTTGAGCCGTTGAAAGATAAATTTGAGTTTTCTAAGATGTCCGTTGACGAAGAGTTAGAAACTGTTGTTTGGGCAAACGGAGCGGATTTAGCACCTGAATATATTTATTTTCAGGCGTTCAAGAACGAATCCGAATTGCAATCACAATTTAAGCAATGGGGATACATTGCTTGAGAAATTTCGAGGAACTAAAAGATGAGCAAAGAGAAATTTGACAGAAGCAAACCGCACGTGAACATCGGAACGATCGGACACGTTGACCACGGGAAAACGACTTTGACGGCGGCGATTACGAAAGTGATGAGCAAACATAATCCGAAGATGACGTTTCGCTCG
>JANPDZ010000856.1:0-3841 GCA_031431735.1 Acidobacteriota bacterium
CGCAATCCCAAATCCGCAATCCGCAATTGTCAGGCGATCGCGACCTCGGCTTTTAGTTTCTCGGTTTGATAATGGGTCGTCAAGGCGTTGATAAATTCATCCAACGCGCCTTCCAACACAAGATTCAATTGATAACTCGTCAAACCGATGCGATGGTCGGAAACGCGGTTTTCCTTAAAATTATAAGTGCGGATCTTTTCCGAACGGTCGCCGCTACCGACCTGCGATTTGCGCTCGGCCGATTCCAGATCGTGTTGTTTTTGTTCTTCGAGTTCCTGCAATCTGGCGCGAAGTATGCGCATTGCTTTTTCCTTGTTTTTGATCTGCGATTTTTCGTCCTGCATCGAAACAACCACATTGGTCGGTAAATGTGTAAGGCGCACGGCTGAATAAGTCGTGTTGACCGATTGACCGCCCGGACCTGACGAGCAAAAATAATCAACCCGCAGATCTTTCGGGTCAATTTGCACGTCCACTTCTTCGGCTTCGGGCAAAACAGCAACCGTGATCGCGGAAGTGTGAATTCGACCGGCGGTTTCGGTCGCCGGAACACGCTGAACGCGGTGAACGCCCGATTCATAGCGCATTTTTGAATAAACCTTGTCGCCTTCGATGACGACCGAGGCTTCCTTGATGCCGCCGACACCGGTTTCGGAGACTTCGAGAATTTCAAATTTCCAGCCTTGCCGTTCAGCGTAACGCGCATACATCCGCAACATTTCCGCCGCAAAAAGCGTCGCTTCATCGCCGCCCGTGCCGGCGCGAATCTCAACAATCACATTTTTCTCGTCGTTCGGGTCTTTCGGAATCAGCAAAAATTTTAATTCTTCTTCGGCAGTGGCAATATTCGGCTCGATTTCGGCAATTTCTATTTGTGCCATTTCAGACATTTCGGCATCGTCGGAAAGTTCGAGAATTTCTTTGGCACCGGCGAGTGCTTCGGTCATTTTTTTGATTTCGCGGTATTTAAAGACAACTTCTTCCAAAGAACGATGCTGTTTCATCGTTTTGGCATAAACCTTCATATCCGTCATAATTTCGGGCGACGAAATCTGCGCGGTCAGGTCTTCGTAATTTTTTTCGATTTGGGCAAGTTTTTCTAACATAAAAATTATTCTTCAATTTGTGATAGCTTTCCGAAGATTTTCTCAAGCGGAAGATGGAAATTCGGTATCACATCTTCGCCTTCAAGAAAATCGGTTTCACTCAATAAAGATACGGTATTATTAGGACGGTGAACGAAAATTTTGTGTCTTTTCGGATCAACAATCCAGATTAGTTTAGTGCCGCCTGCAAAATACTTTTCAATTTTGTCCTGAATTTCATCATAAGTATTGGAAGGTGAAATCACCTCGACTGCCAAATCAGGTGCGGTTGGAAAAAAATTTATCGGAATCCCGAAAATTTCCAATTTTTCCTTTCTGATAAACGCCAAGTCTGCTCCGCGCACAGTATTCGGCGTTAGACGAAATCCGGTTTCAGCCGCGCAGGTTTCACCCAAGTCATTATCAATTACATAAATTGTTAAGTAAGCAGTCAGCCGGCTGGTAACGATTCCGTGCAGAGTTCCTGTTGACATTTGGTTTATTTCCTTAAAAAAAGTTCTTGGCGAGGTGTTTCTTGGAACAACTATGCCGTCAACCAGTTCAAACCCTCTGGCATAAATCGAATCAGCAAATTCATCAGCAGTCATTCTGATTCCTTCGGTAACTTGTTCTAAAACTGCGCTCATAAATTTCTCTCCGCAAAATATTTACACGACAACTTCCAATTCCCGATGATTCGCTGAAACCTTGTCGGTGTCCATCGGTTCGAGTTTCAGCGATTCTTTCAAGGACACGATCGCCACTTCCAGTTGATCGTCGTCCGGTTCCTGCGTCGTGATATTTTGCAGCCAAAGTCCGGGCAGCGTCATAAACTTGAAGATCGCACTTGATTCTTTTTTCGCCGCATAACGAATGATTTCATAAGAAAGTCCGGCAACGAGCGGCATCAGAGCGATCCGCACAACTAAATTCAGCCACATTGCTTCAAAGTTGATGACCGAAAACAAAACGATCGCGACGAGCATCACGACCATCAAAAACGACGTTCCGCAACGCGGATGCTGACGGCGCATCGGACGCGCATTTTCGACCGTCAGATCGAGTCCTTTTTCCCAGTTAAAAACCGTTTTATGTTCCGCGCCGTGATATTGAAAAACACGGTGAATTTCCCGAAGTCGCGACATTGTAAAGATCATCAACACGAAAAACACCATCCGGATCAAACCGTCAATCAAGTTAAAAGAAACCCACGCACCGAACGAATCAAGTTTAATTCGCCAGATGTAAGCCTTGGCAAATTCGAGCCAACCTTCGCCGATCGTGGGTTGGGTTGCCCAACCGAGCGCGATAAACAAAATATTTGTCAGAACGAGCGGTGCGACCACGAACAGCAAGATATTAAACCCGAGCGCGAAAATTATCGAACCGACCGCGCCTGCCGCTTGTGCTTTGTCTTTTTTCGCGGCTTTTTCCGGCATAATTACTTTGACCGGAGCTTTCGTAAAATTCGGGTCGAGCGTGCCGTCAACCAAAACAGCCTCCATTTCAAGTTCTTTCGCTTTGGCCTTTTCGGCTTCTTCGGCTTCCATATCTTCGTGGGCGACCGATGCCGAAAAGTTCAGAGCTTTGATGCCGAGAGCCATTGATTGAATGAGCGTTGCGCCGCCGCGCAAAACCGGCAGATTCAGCCATTTATGCTTGTCGCTCCACCTCGGTAGAGATTCGGCGGTGGTGACGATTGTCCCGTCTTTTTTGCGGCAGGCGATCGCGTAAGCCGAAGGCGTTCGCATCATGACACCTTCCATGACGGCTTGACCGCCGACGATCAGGTCGCGCTCAATGGCTGTTAAGATTTGTAAAAAACTAATTTTGCGTCTCGTTATTTTTTGTTTCATAGCTTTTTTATTGACGAAGATTTTCGTGCTTTAGTTGCTTTTCGCTTCGCCGTCCGTATTCTTTATAAAACTGAAATGACTGTCTTTTTCCAAAGTTGTGGTTTTGAAATTGCAGGCAATGACCCGAATAAAAAATTAACGCCGATGCTTTTTTCCTTTGAATCGTCTTTTCTTGAATGATTTTACACCAAGAGCGAACGGCGCAGGTAGAGCGTCGGCGTTAGATTTTTATTTAGCTATAATTGGTTAATAAACAATTTATTTTGCTGCCCGGGCATAACGTTTGTTAAATCGGTCAACACGTCCGGCAGTGTCGATCAATTTTTGTTTTCCGGTAAAAAACGGATGACATTCCGAGCAAATTTCGATTTGCAGATCATCTTTCATTGTCGAGCGGGTTTTAAATGTATTGCCGCACGCGCAGGTCACGTTTAAGTCAATGTATTTTGGATGTATTTCAGGTTTCATTTGTTCAATGGTCTCCTATCTGTGTAAAATGGCGTTCTTCACGCAAACTGTAATAATACGGTTAGATTACTGATTTGGTCAAGCGGTTGACTGTTTAGTTCCGTCAAAGGGTGTAATTAAAAGTGTGACTCAGTAATCGCTAATTTCAAAATTGGACGATAACAGCGCGCGCGTTGCAGGCATATATTGCGGCATCAATTACAGATTCCACTTGCATCTTGCCATCAAAAATACTCTTCTCCAGTGATTTGGCGAAGGTTTTGATAAAAAGTCACACTTTTAATTACCCCCCCGTCAAACTTCCGCGAAGATGTCGTAAAGGTCTAAAATTTCGACGCTGACGACTTCATCATTTTTGTCGTAATTATAGATAACGCCGCTTTCATAATCCATATCACCACGAACCGGAATTTTATTCGTAAATTTAATAAA
>JANPDZ010000857.1:0-3820 GCA_031431735.1 Acidobacteriota bacterium
CGATTATGTTTTCGATACACTTGGAAACCTGAGAAAGACGATTCAAGGCGAACAAAGCAGATATTTTACACACGATAGTTTAGGCAGATTGCTCTACGCCAAACAACCCGAACAGCAGGCGAGAACGGCTTTCAGCTATACCGATTCAATCACGGGCAATACGAGTTGGTCAGTCAAATACGAATACGACGACAACGGCAATATTACCTCGACAACCAATGCCGAAGGTGTTTCGTTGGCGGGAACTTACGACAATTTCAACCGTTTGAAATTACGCAATTATTCCGACTCAACGCCCGATGTCGATTTCTATTATGACGGCAGAGGCTTGGGAAGCATTCCGAATTTCTCGAAAGGTAAAACAACGAAAGTTACGAGTAGCGTGTCCGAAAATCGTTATACATCTTTCGACAACGTGGGCAGATTGTTGACGAGCGAACAGCGAACACCTTTTTCCGACACTGAAACAATCGCAACCGCCACGCCAAGAGTTTCGAGTTATGAATACGATGCTTATGGAAAATTATTGACAGAAACCTATCCATCAGGCAGAACAGTCAAGATGGATTACAACCAGGACGGCGATGTGTCAAGTATTTGGGGCACGGTCGGGACGCAGAATCGGCTCTATGTCAACAGCATCAGCTACAACTCAAGCGGTGCGATTGAAAGGCTTCGTTTAGGAAACGGCAAGTGGGAAACGACCGCTTACAACAATCGTTTGCAAGTAACGGAAATCGGTTTAGGCAGTTCGGCGACGGATAAAAGCCTTTTGAAACTCGAATACGATTACGGCACGAATACCGAGAACAATGGTTCACTCAGAAGTCAAAAGATAAGTTTCAGCGGCTTGAGTCAGCCGTTTGAACAAACTTACATTTATGATGATTTGAATCGTTTGCTGTCAGCCGAGGAAAAGGTCAATACTTCGACGACAACTTGGAAACAGACTTTCGTTTATGACCGATACGGCAACAGAAGATTCGACGCGGCAAATACAACGACACTTGCGGCATCAAACAACATCACAAATCCAACCATCGACACGGCAACGAATCGCTTCTCATCAGGTCAAAATTACGGCTATGACAAAGACGGAAATTTAACAGTAGATGCCGAAAATCGTCGTTTTGTGTATGACGCGGAAAATCATCAAACACAGTTATTCGCTTCAACCAACAGCAGTTCAACGCCTGATGCGACCTATCATTACGATGGCGAAGGGCGACGTGTCAAGAAAATATCCTCGACAGAAACTGTCCTGTTCGTCTATGATGGAGGCGGACAACTTGTTGCGGAATACTCCACACAATTGGCAGAAACGCCGCAAGTCAGCTATTTGACAAGCGATCATCTCGGTTCTCCGCGAGTGATAACAAACCAAATCGGCGCAGTCACAACCCGCAAAGATTATATGGCTTTCGGCGAGGAAACCTACACCGCACAACGAACTTCATCCCTTAATTACGACAACGAAAGCGAAACACGGAAAGGCTACACAGGCTACGAAAAAGACGACGAATCAGGTCTAGACTTTGCCCAAGCCAGATATTACAACTCGAAACACGGACGATTTACAAGCGTTGATCCGTTGATGGCAAGCGCGAATGTGAAGAATCCGCAGACTTTCAATCGGTATAGCTACGTCTTAAATTCACCCTATAAATTTACTGACCCGTTAGGATTGATTTCAAGTTCGACAGGCGCAAATGGTGGAAGTGCTTGGTGTAGCACTTGTGAGTCGCGGGACGAAAATGACAATTGGACTCCTGATCCCGTGGAAGCATCAGCCAGTGATAGTAACAGCAATGCGGCGGGCGCATCACCGGCAAACGCAAGCACGGCAGCCGGAGAGCCGCCCGCACAACAAGCCGCCCCGCCAGTGGCACCGCCGCCGTTTGCGGCAGAGCAAAATCAGGACGAGAAAACTACAAAAAAACTTTATATTTTTATTGGAATGGAATTAGATGACGCAATAGTAGGTAATAATATCCCCCCTGATTTTAGTTCATTAGGTGGGAATGTCGTAATTATTCCTTATACTGGACTTGGCACTAACAAACATGCTTTTCTTGATGCTTTAAAGGATCCCAATAGCTTAGGAGTTTTATATGTCGGACATAGTACAGGTGATCTTGCTGGTCTTCAAACAAATCAAAATGGTGGGTATCAAACAGATGGAAATCTATCACCCGAAGAAGTAGCTGATATTAAAACACCTATAATTGGTATTTTCAGTTGTAATGGTATTGGTATAGCTTCTAAATTTAATACACCAAACCAAATTATTGCTATGGACAGCGGGGGGAATAAACAAACTTCACTTCTTGGATTAGCATCGGCTGCATATGGTGCTGCTCAGGCTATCTTGAATGGAGGTAGTGCTGACGGGGCGGTAAGAAATGCTAATCTATCGTTTCATCCAATAGTTGCGTTGGGTATTACTAATGTAAAAAGTCCAGGCATGATTTTTGAAAAAGGCGATGGAGATAAAGTAGTTAAGGTCAAATAAGAGGGAATTATGGAAAAAAAACTAAAAATAACTGTTGGTCTGTGCTGTTTCGCTATTCTGTTTGTTTATTTCGTTTCTTCGTTTGCTCAGAATAGAAATATTCCTGAAGACGATCAAAAACAAACCACTGAATTTTCTAAAAATATAAAGGCTGAGGGTTGGGATATTCCTGATATTAGCAATGCAAGACTCATTGACAGCGATATTCTTGAAGTACAGGGCTTACAAATTACGAGAAGACTATTTAGACTAAAAGCCAGAACTTTTACCAAAATTGATTTTTATTCTTTGGATTCAACCAACAGCAAGATAGTCGAAACTAAAGATCTCGCAATAATCGGGATAACGGTTTATAGCTATAAGGAACAGATTTACGCATACGAAATCAAATACATTCCTTACGGTTTTACAATTTCTGGTGATTCAGCATTGGGCGGTGCGCCTATAAATATATTTTATGAAGACGGAAATGGAGATGGTAAATTTGAAATAAGATATGAACTTCCTGATTTTCCCACTAAAGTTCCTGATTGGGTAACAAAAGTTAAAAATTGATAATATGGCAAATCGTTTATGATTGGATGAAAAGTTCCGTTTTGCTTAATTGTTTGACGGAGCGGTGTTTGGTTTTTGCGGCAGACAATCTTCTTTTCACCAAGATCGGCATTTAATCGAAAACTTTTTATCACGACAAGCTACAACAAACGTCTGCAACCAATCCAAATCGGCTTAGGGAGTTCGGCAACAGATAAGAGTTTGCTCAAACTGGAATACGATTACGGCACGAACACCGAGAACAATGGTTCGCTTCGTTCGCAGAAGATAAGTTTCAGCGGCTTGAGTCAGCCGTTTGAGCAAACCTACATTTACGATGATTTGAATCGCTTGCAATCAGCCGAAGAAAAGGTCAGCACGACGACAACTTGGAAACAGACTTTCGTTTATGACCGATACGGCAACAGACGATTCGACGCGGCAAATACAACGACGCTTGCCGCATCGAACAACATCACGAATCCGACGATTGACACCGCGACTAACAGATTTTCAAGCGGACAAAACTACAGCTACGACAAAGACGGAAATTTAACCGTTGATGCCGAAAATCGTCGCTTTGTCTATGACGCGGAAAATCATCAAACACAGTTATTCGCTTCAAATAACAGCAGTTCAACGCCCGATGCAACTTACCATTATGACGGCGGAGGCAAGCGAGTCAAGAAAATATCCTCGACAGAAACAACCGTGTTCGTCTATGATGGAGGCGGACAACTTGTTGCGGAATACTCCACGCAATTGGCAGAAACG
>JANPDZ010000858.1:0-11852 GCA_031431735.1 Acidobacteriota bacterium
CGCCTGCGCGGCTGAGAAAGTTACGCCCGAACTGATTAATTTTATGGCGGTTCACGGGCGCGGTTTGATTTGTTTGCCGCTGACCGAAGAGCGTTGCGATTTTTTGCAGCTCCAACCGCAAACCTCGGAAAACACTTCGGGATTCGGGACGGCTTTTACTGTTTCGATCGAAGCTAAGACAGGCGTAACGACCGGAATCTCGGCGGCCGACCGCGCTAAAACGATTCTGACGGCGGTTGATCCCAAATCGAAACCCAACGATCTGGCGCGTCCCGGACATATCTTTCCGCTCCGGGCGAAACGCGGCGGCGTCTTGGTGCGCGTCGGTCAAACCGAAGCGAGTGTTGATATTTCGCGCATCGCCGGACTTGATCCTTCAGCCGTGATCTGCGAGATCATGAACGACGACGGGACGATGGCGCGAATGCCCGAACTCGAAGTTTTCGCCGCCAAACACGCGCTTAAAATTATTTCCGTCGCTGATCTGGTGCGTTACCGGATTCATAAAGAAACGCTTGTCAGAAAAATTGTCGAAACCGATTTGCCGACAACGCACGGCAAATTTCGTGCATTTATTTACGAAAACATCATCAATGGCGAAACGCATATTGCTTTGACGATGGGCGATTTTTCGCAGACAACCGAACCGGTTCTGGTGCGCGTCCAAACCGAGAACATCACGTTTGCAATGTTCGGTGTGCAACTTGGCGAGGCTTCACAGGCAATCAACGCATCGCTCAAAAAAATAGCCGAAGCCGGCAGAGGCGTGATACTCTATCTTCGTCAGCGAGAACATAATTTGGATTTGATTCATCAATTGCAGACATATGCGCTGATGCAGGGAAAAGACCTCGATTTTCAGACGGCGCGGCGCGAAACTGGTTATGGCAGTTTCCGCGATTACGGCATCGGAGCGCAGATCTTAAACGATTTAGGCGTTCGGAAAATTCAGCTTTTATCGAATCATCCGCCGCGCATTACGGCGATTGAAGGCTTCGATTTGGAAATTGTCGAAATCGTCAGTTTGTAAAAATCAGATTTAAGGCAAGGTGTAAAGATGTCTGAAGAAAACAGCAAGCAGACCGAACAAACGGAAGAAATCGAACCGACGCAAACAAACCCGAAAGAAACTTCTCTCGAAAGAAAACGTCGAAGAGTTTTCTCGCGCCGCAATGCCGCAATTTCTTCGGGTATGCTTGGTATTCTGCTTATTTTTGCAGCGATTCTGGTCGTTGTCTTTTATCGCTACGGCGTTTTTGATAATTACATCAAAGCGCAGTTTTCCGCTAAAATCGGCAGAATCGGGATGGATTTTTTTGCAAAAGAATTTCGCGTAACCGTTTTTCCTCTTCAACTTCACCTCAAAGATGCCACCTTTACCGATCGACAAACCGGCGAAAAACTATTTCTTATTCGCGATGCTGACATCGGCTTAACTGTTAAAAATCTTTACGATTGGCAATTGAACCGCGACATCAGTGTTGATTCGACCGACATCAACGGCGCGGAAGTTTGGGTCACATTCGACGAAAACGGCAAATCGAATTTTTCAAATCTAAAGCTCATTGAAGAACAAAATCGCATCAATTTTACATATTCATCAGTAAAGTTCGGCTTAAAAGACGGACTCGTCCATTACGGCGATGTCTCGCACAAATTAAGCGGCGAAGCAAAAAATGTTCTGTTTTCGCTTGAACCCGAAAACGCAGAGGTTCCCGACGATCAGAAAAGATATAAATTTGATCTGAATTCAAAGGGTTCAAATTTTGTCTATGACCAAAGCAAACTCGAAAACATTGATCTGCGGGTGCAAGGCATTGTCGATTCAAAAGGCGCGGAAATTTCCGGCTTAAAACTCACGACACCGATCGGTGAATCGAATTTAAAAGGAAGAGTTGATGATTGGAAATCGCCGAAATATAATCTCGAAATCGAATCAACAGTTGATCTGACCCAGACTTCAACTCTTTTCCCATTGGGAACGCCGCTTCGCGGAATCGGAAATTTTAAGGGCACGGTTTCGGGCGAAGGCGAAAATTACAAAGTCAAAGGCGAGATTTCGTCCGAATCGCTTGCGGCTTCAAACATTTATCTGAAAGGTTTGAACGTCAACGCGACGGTTGACGGCAAAGGCGCGATGTATGAAGCAAATGGCAAAGCGATTGCGCAGCTTCTGACATTTGAAGATTTTAAGATAGATTATCCGCAGCTGATCGGTTTGATCCGCGGCACCGGAACCGATTTTCGATGGGTTGGCGAACTTCAGGCAGCGGCCGCTAAAACGCCTTTCGGCACGATCGGCAGACTTTTTATTTCCGATGCCGTCGCCGAATACAAAGAAGCAAAATTTGCCGCGACTTTTGGTAATACGCGAGCAAAAAACTTAACGTCAAAGGGTTTCGATATTGAGACTTTGCAGGTCAATGATCTTAAGCTCGACACCAAAGACGGCGTGACAAATGTTTCCATACCGAACGCAAACGCCGGAAAATTTAAAACCAAAGCCTTTGATCTGGAAGGCGTCAAGACAAAAAATTTAAAGATCAAAGACGTTCCGAAACGAACTGACATCACGGCCGAGACGATAACTTCGCAATCTGGAACGCTTAAAGACACGCGGCTTAAAAATCTGACAGTGAACGATGCGCGGATCGGCTACGAAAACGGCACAACTACTTTTAATTCCAAAACTTTAACGGCGGAAGAGATTAACGCAAACGGCGCATTGATCGGCGGATTTATTGCCAACAATTTTGATGTCCGCGATGTTCCAAGCGAAACGATCGTCACATCAGACGGCGTGAAGATCGCCAAACTCGAAACCAATGCGGCGGTTCTTGGATCTTTGAATATTGCGGGCGTTCGTTTGACGATTCGTCAGGGAAGAATCGAAGGAACTTCCGGCGATATTGATGCGGGAAACGTGACACTTCTCAAAAATGCGGATTTACCCGACGGCGGCAGCCTCGAAAACGTCAAAATTTACAAACCTGTTTATGTGCTTGAACCTTCGGGAAGCTATCGCGCCAGCGCGGATATGAGTTTGGGCGGCGGCACTCTCGGCAGTGTCAAACTCGGCGCGGCGCGCGCCAGCGTGACGGTTGATAACAACAAGGTCGCGCTCAATGATCTGACGGCGGACGTGATGGACGGAAAACTCACGGGCAACGCGACGATTGCTTTTGACACACGAAGTCGTTCGGAGATCAACGCCGATTTTACAAATCTTGATTTGGGCAAACTGCTGGCATTGCAAGGCGGACGCGTCGTTCCGATTGAAGGAAAAACAACCGGAAAAGCGAATCTGACGTTTGCCGGAACGAATTTCAAAACTGCGAGCGGAAATCTGACCGCTGACATCGCGGCTAACGCCGGAACGGCAGAAAGCAGTTTGATTCCCGTCACGGGACGCGTCGAAGCGACCGCAACCAACGGACTTTTTAATGTTGACGTGGCAAAATTCAACACGGAAAAAAGCGAATTTAACGCCGACGGAAATTTTGATTTGAACGGCTACAACTCAAATCTGAACATCGCGCTAAATTCTTCGGACGCAAGCGAAGTCGAACGCATTATCAGAGTTTTGAATCTGTCGCCCGATTTTGAACAGAAACTTGACGAATACAAGGCGGAATTTGCCGGGAAGCTACAATTTAACGGAACCTTGACGGGCAATGTTTCCAACCCGACAATTGACGGACACGCCGCGCTTGATTCGCTCATCGTGCGCGAACGCGATCTCGGTTCACTAAAAACCGATTTGCACGTGTCGCCGACCGGAATCGAATTGAAAAACGGTATTTTGCAGGAATCGGACGGCGGAAATCTTGCGTTCAACGTCAATATTCCAACCGGCGGAACAAATAATATTTCCGTTCAGGCAACTTTGACTAATATCAATACAGGGAATATTTTAGCGGCGTTACCGATAAAACTGCCCGAAACTCTGCGCAGTTTGCAGGCTAATACTTCGGGCACGATCAACGTCAGCGGTTTGCCGAATGCGATGGAGGGCGAAGCGAATCTGACGGCGACCAACGGTTCGCTTGAGGGACAAACCTTTGACAATCTCGTAACACGCGTGACCTTTGCGGGAAACTCTGTCAATCTCGAAAAATTCGATGCCAAATTCGGCGACGGAACTTTGACCGCGAAAGGAAATTATCAAACCGAGACGACCGCATTTGATTTTGAGACGGAAGGCAAAGCCATTCCGTTTGCACGGATTCGCCCGTTTATTCCGGATAATGAGAAAATTCCCGACATCGGCGGAACCATTAATTTGACCGCGAAAGCAATCGGCAGAACATCTGATTCAAAAACTTACGAAATCAATTTCAACGGCACGGGAACGGGCGTCACGCTCAACAACAATGCGCTCGGCGAGGTTGTTTTTAGTGGCAAGACGGAAAATCAACAGCTGAACGCCAATCTGACGGCGAATCTCGAAGGACAACAGCAAATTGTCACGGCTAACGTTAATTTTGCCGATGAAAACCTGCCGTTTCGCGCCGAGACGAATTTTAATAAAACCGAAATTGCACCATTTCTCGCCTTTTTTCCAAAATTATCGGGCAGTGTTTCGATTACCGGACAAGCAACAGGCAGAATTTTTCTCGAAGGCGATCTTTCCGGCATTAACTTAAGCGGGACGCGCGAATTTACCGGCGACAATTTGAAAGGCTCGGCAAATTTCAGCCAGCTCGCTTTGCAGATCGGCGATACACCGATTGCCGCGACCGAACCCGTTTTACTTCAATTTAATATCAATGAGATCGTCATCGAAAACGCAAAATTCGCGGGCAGCGGTTCAAATGTCGTGATTAGCGGAACGAAAGCTTTAAAGGATAATGTCGTTAACAATCTGAATATTGACGGACGCATTACGTTAAGTGTTTTGAACGCCGTTTCGCGCAACACATTTTTTGCGGGTTTGGCGGATGTCAATATCCGCATTACGGGACCGAATCAATCGCCGCGGCTCAACGGTACGGCGGAAATGCAGAGCGCCTCGACCTCTACTTCCGGCAAGAGCGTTTTAACCGCTTTGCGAACGCTCAACGACAAGGCGGAAATGCAAAACGCTTCTGCCTCGGCGTTTATCGGTTCGGAACGCATTACCTTTGAACGACTCAAGGGACGTGTGATCTTCACGTCAAACCAGGCGCAGATTGATGAATTGACCGGGTTTTTGGGCGGCGGAAAATTTACCGCATCGGGCGGCGCGTTTCTTGGCGACGACTTGAAACTGTCGGCTTTTCGGCTCTCATTGCGCGGCAACAATGTCACTGTGCCTTTGCCGAAAGATTTTCTGACGACGGGCGATGCCGAGGTTGAAATCAACGGCCGACGCATCGGCGGACAGCTCAGCACGTTTATCGCCGGAAGACTTGACGCGAAACGGAGTCTTTACTCGCGCAATATTGACTTGGCGGACGTGATCGGCGGACGGCGCGAAGGTTCGATTTCGCAGAGCGACAGTTCTTCGTCATTCGGCGATGTCAAGCTCGATCTGATCGTCGAAGGCCGCAATGCGCTCGTCGTCCGAAACAATCTTGCGGATCTGACCGCTTCGCTTTCGTTGCGCGTGACTGGCGACCTCGATTTTCCCCAGGTCGCCGGCAGAATTACCGCCAATAGCGGAACGCTTTCCTATCGCAACGACCGCTACGAAATTCAGCGCGGCGAGCTTGTTTTCCCGCCGAATACCGGCGGCATCGAACCGATTATCAACTTGCAGGCTGAATCGGAGATCAACGGTTATCAGGTTTTTGTCAATCTCAACGGGAAATTGACCGACACTGAGAATTTAAGCGCGACTGTTCGTTCAAATCCGGCGTTGCCTTCAAACGATGTCATTTCGCTGATCACGACCGGCAGTTTGTCGAATACCGATTCCGGAATTCCGACGCTCGCGCAATCGGGTATCAATACGGCGGCGGAAATCTTGACCGACGAAATTATCAACAAACCGCTTTCCAAAGCAACCGACAAACTTTTCGGGCTTAATAAATTCCAGCTTGACCCGATCATTTCCGGTCAGCGCCTTAATCCGACAGCGCGCCTGACGGTCGGACGCCAAATCAACCGCAATCTTCTGATAACCTATTCGACAAATCTTTCGGAAGACCAAAATCAGGTCCTCGCGCTCGAATATCGCGTCTCAAACCGTCTGTCGTTCGTCGCGCAATATGAACAACGTTCCCTCAGCAACGTTACGCGCAATAAAGACAATTTCAGTTTTGAAATTCGCTTGCGAAAAAGGTTTTAACAAGCCAAATCCTAAACAATTACCTTTTTAAAAATTTGAATCAATTTTGCGAAATAATCACGAGCAAAAAAAATAATTTTGCAGAAAATGTAACCGAAACAAATTCCCGTGCGTCCTTTGAGACAGAGATTGATTTTCAGGAAAAAAAGTTATGGACAGAAAATTTTCCGACGAACAGCTTGACCGGATTGCCAAAAATCTTTTGAAGGATTTTGCTTTGGAGGAAGAAACGCTCGACGAGATCGCCGAATCGCCGAAACTTTGGTGGGACGTGCGACACCGGATCGAAGCCGAAAAAACGCGCCGCGAAAAAAATTGGTTTGCCGCATTTCGTTGGCAGGTTCCGGTTTTCGGTGCGTTGGCAATTGTCATTTGTTTTGGTTTGACTGCCGTTTTTCTAAATTCTCAAGATAATACGAATCAACCGGTTGCCAAAGAAAGTCCTGTCCAAAACAAGGCGGAAGAAAAAGGTGATACGCCCGAAGATGTAGCGATTGCTCCGTCCAACGACAATTCAAACAAACCTGCGATCTCGAAAAAATTAAATCCTGTTCCTGAAAAAGTTTCGGTCAAAAACATCGAGCTGAAAGCCAAATTTGCTGCCGGAAATCAAATTGCCAAACTTTCAGCCAAAGAGCTGAACAAATCGTCTAAAAAAATAGGTTTGCCAAAAACGGTCGAAGAAACCAAAACCGATTTTATCGCTTTGTCATATGCCGCGAATACCGACAGCGGACAAATCGTCCGCGTCAAAGTTCCGAGTTCGATGATGGTTTCGCTTGGTGTGGCAACAAATGTTGAAAAAGGATCGGATCTTGTAAGTGCCGAAGTAATTATCGGCGATGACGGTCTGGCGCGGGCAATTCGCTTTATTCGCTAGAGGCTTGAGAGGAAAATCATAATGGACAAGAAATTTTATATAGCCGCGTTTATTTTGAGTTTGGCAACAATTTTGACTTTTGCGTATTCGACGCTTGCCCAACAACCCCAGCGTCCGCCAAAAGCGGGAATGGAATGGTTTCGCGATGTTGACGCAAACAAAAACGATAGTATCGAAGCGGAAGAATACAGAACTGCGTCCGACGGGATTTTCAAAAAAATTGACCGAAACAATGACGGCGTGATTGATGAAGCCGAACGACCGCGCCAACCTCTGCCGCCGAACGGGCAAAGACGCGGACAATTTCCGCCGATCCAAGGCGATAACCGACCAATGCCGGGAGGCAACCGGCCAATGCCGATGATGCGTGGAGATCAACCGCCGCCGATTCCGTTTTTTGTGATGGAAAGTATTAAAGAGCCGGGCAATGTGACGCGCGCACAGTTTGATGAAAACGTCAATGAACAATTCAGATTGATGGACAAAAATGGTGATGGTGCAGTCAGCCGCGAAGAGGCGCGAAATAGATTTAAGGACGTTGACGAACGAATTCAGAACGACCGAAAGCCGGAAGATTTTCAGCCGCTCAATTCGCCGACCGCCAGATTTATTGGCGCGGAAATGCGTTTCGGCGATAAATTGGTAACAGGCGCACCGTTTTCGGCAGAAATCGTCATCGAAAACACGCGCCGTTTATACGACGGTTCAACTATTACAAAACAAAATAAGGGCGCAATTTACCGTGACGGAAATGGACGAACGCGCCGCGAACAGCCGCTCGAAGCAATTGGCGGTTTCAACGTTGTCGGCGACAATAATCAACCGCAAACATTGGTTTTTATCAACGATTTTGTCGGCAAGACGCATTATTTTCTTGACCTCAACCGCAAGATCGCACGCAAAGATCAATTGCCTGAGAATCGTCCGATGCTACCTGACAACGAACCGAAAAACGGCAAAACCGAATCTTTGGGAACGAAAATGCTCGAAGGCGTTTCGGTTGAAGGAACACGCACGACATTTGAAATTCCTGCCGGACAAATCGGCAACGACAAACCGATCCAGATTGTCACGGAAAAATGGTTTTCGCTTGATTTGCAAGTAACTGTGATGTCGCGACACGTTGACCCGATGTCAGGAGAACATATTTTTCGGCTGGTAAATATCAAGAAAGGCGAACCTTCTGCCGATTTGTTTATCGTGCCGAATGGCTTTAAGATTGAAAATTCGCCGCGCCGCGACGGCAAAAGAAACGAATAATAGTTTTGAGTCCCGCCTTTAGGCGGCGTGTGTTAAATCGCAGTGATACTTTAATAAAAACGAGAAGCCGCCTAAAGTCGGGACTCAAAACACTAAGTTGAGCCGTAATGATTGATGAAACAATAACAATCAATCCAGTCCGAAACGTGAATCTGTCCGCCACCAAACTAAGCGAGCCGTCAGAGATTACTGACGCTGAACTTGTGAAACTCGTTTTGGCGGGCGACGAAGCGGCTTTTGCGTGTGTTTTTGAACGCTATCGAAAACTCGTCGTGCATCTCGTCAGCCGTTTTTTTCGGCAGCGTCAGGAGATTGAAGATATTGTTCAGCAATCGTTCACGAAGATCTATTTTTCGCTCAAGGATTTTCGCGGCGGACACGAAAAATCATTTTCGGCGTGGGCAACACGTTTGACAATCAATGCTTGTTATGACGAATTGAGGCGGCGCACGCGGCGTTCGGAAAATCTGTTCAGTGAATTTACCGACGAAGAACGCAGATGTTTTGAGCAGATCGCCACTGAAAGCGCACCAAATGCGGAAAACTCGTTGGTCACGAAAGATCTGGCCGAAAAGGTTTTGGCACATCTCGACGCAAAAGAGCGTCTGGCTTTGACACTGCTTCACGGTGAAGAATTTTCCGTCGCGGAGGTTGCAAATATCATCGGCTGGTCGGAAAGCAACGTGAAAACAAGGCTTTTCAGATGTCGGAATAACTTGAGAAATATTTTTAATCATCTATTTTAATTAACAAAACTGGTAGAAAGCTATGCAAAGAATAAAATTACTCGTCGTTTTCGTTTTCGCGCTGATTTTTGTCGCGTTCAAATTTTCATCATCGCCGGTCGTCAGCGGTCAGACAGGTTTGTCTGCGCCGACCGGAGTTACGGCTTCGGACAGCAAATATAACAATAAGATCCGTGTCGAATGGGACGCGATCCGCAGCGCGACAAGGTATCGAATCTTTCGCAGTACGACCAACGATCCGGCAACGTCAACCGACATCGGAACAACTGCCGCAAACACTTTTCTCGATACGGCGGCAACCGCCGGACAAACATTTTTCTATTGGATTCGCGCCGAAAACAACACGGTTACGAGTAACTTAAGTACGAGCGATCAAGGTCTGCGTGCCATCGCTACACAGCAAGGTCCGGTTCCGCCGCTCGAAGCACCGCCGACTCCGCCCGCAAACCCGATTACCGCATCAAAGGTTTATCTCGGTAAAGCGTTGTTTTGGGACGAACAGATGTCTTCGACTAAAACGGTTTCATGCGGAACCTGTCATAAGGCAGGTGGCGGCGGCGATGATCTGCGGGCACTAAATACGCCGGTGATTTCAACCAATCCCGGACTCGATCAAATTTTCGGAAATGCCGACGACATCGTTGCTTCGCGCGGCGTGCCGATGACGAACCCCGACGGCAGCTACGTTTTTTCACCCATTTACGGTTTGAAGGAACAGGTGACGGGACGCAGTTCGATGTCTTTTATAAACGCCGGTTTTTCGCCGACAATGTTTTGGGACGGTCGGGCAACCGGAACTTTCCGCGATCCTTTGACCAATGCGATCATTTTGAATGCGGGCGGCGCATTGGAAAGTCAGGTTTTGGGGCCGCCGGTCAGTTCGACAGAAATGGGACACACGGGCAGAGATTGGACACAGGTGGCGAGCCGTATGGCCGCATCGAAACCTCTCGCATTGGCTTCAAATGTGCCCGCGCCGCTGACGGTGTGGATTAACGGACGCAGTTACAATGAGATTTTTGAAGAAGTTTTCGGCACACCCGACGTTACACCAGTGCGCATCGCTCTGGCGATTGGGACCTACGAGAGGACGCTTTACTCCGATCAGGCACCGCTCGATCTGGCGAACGCCGGAATTACACCGCTGACGCAGCAGGAACAAAACGGACGAAATT
The DNA here is from genome assembly GCA_031431735.1 of Acidobacteriota bacterium. Classification (GTDB taxonomy): domain Bacteria; phylum Acidobacteriota; class Blastocatellia; order Pyrinomonadales; family Pyrinomonadaceae; genus JAFDVJ01. Next base: position 10,333 of record JANPDZ010000858.1, read on the forward strand.
TATTCGTGCAGAACAATTGTGCGGTTTGCCACGCCGGAGCTTTGACGTCGGACAACAGTTTTCGATACATCGGCGTTCGTCCGCAAAATGACGACACGGGACGTTTTCAGGTCACGGGAAACAACGGAGATTTAGGCAGATTTCGCGTGCCGAGTCTCAGAAACGGCGAGCTTCGCGGAACGTTTATGCACAATGGACGTTTTACGACACTCGAACAGGTCGTTGCATTTTATAATCGCGGCGGTGATTTTAACGCGCCAAACAAAGACCCGAATGTTAGTCCACGCGGTTTGAATCAAGCTCAACAAGCCGACATTTCGGCATTTCTCAAGCGTCCGTTGACGGATGTGCGGGTAACTAACGAACTGCCGCCGTTTGATCGTCCGCAGTTGTATTCGCAGTCTAATCGTGTTCCGGTTTTGACGGGAACGGGAACGGCGGGTTCAAATGCGCTTGTTCCGACGGCGATTGCGATCGAACCGCCGCTCGTCGGTAATCCGAGTTTTACAGTGGCCGTTTCAAATGCTTTGGGCGCGGCCAATGCCGTCTTGGTCATCAATTCGACCGATCCGGGAACGGCTTCGATTCCGGCAAGCGGTTCGTTTGCGCGGGTCGCCACGCAAACACAAGGCACCGGCGCGGGCAACGGTTACGCTTCGGTCAGCTTGCCGATTCCCGATAACGCGGCACTCGTCGGACAAACTTTCTTTGGTCGTTGGTATGTCACGGATGCCGGAGCAGCCAGCGGATTTTCGGTGTCGCAAGCCTTTCGATTCACGGTTTTCGGCACGGCAACGGCAATAAACCACGCCGCGCATGTTGATTTTGACGGCGACCGCAAAACCGATATTTCGATCTTCCGTCCGTCAAACGGTCAGTGGTGGTATTCACGAAGCTCAGATTCGCAAACCCTCGCACTTCAATTCGGCGCGGGAACCGACAGAATAGTGCCGGCTGATTTTTCGGGTGACGGGAAAACGGATGTAGCAGTGTTCCGACCTTCAACGGGCGAATGGTTTATCCTCAGAAGCGAAGACAACTCGTTTTATTCAGTTCCGTTCGGTGCTTCGGGCGACACGCCTGCGCCGGGCGATTTCGATGCGGACGGCAAAGCCGACATCGCGGTTTTCCGACCTTCGACAGCGACCTGGTTTATTCAAGCAAGCACTCAAGGAACTGTAATTCAACAATTCGGTGCTTCGGGCGACATTCCGCAGATTGGCGATTACGACGGCGACGGAAAATCTGATATGGCGATCTTCCGCCCGTCAAACGGCCAATGGTGGATCAATCGAAGCGCAACCGGAACAACTGTCGCGACGACCTTCGGTATTTCAACCGACAAACCGGTTGCCCAGGATTTCACAGGTGACGGCAAAACGGACATCGCGTTTTATCGTCCGTCAAGCGGTGAATGGTTTGTTCTGAGGTCGGAAGATTCGAGCTTTTTCTCGGCTCCGTTCGGAATTTCGACCGATATTCCCGCGCCGGGCGATTATGACGGCGACGGCAAAGCTGAT